>NZ_CABTJS010000034.1:0-11201 GCF_902485085.1 uncultured Kluyvera sp. | reverse complement strand
GTTACGCACCACCCCGTCAGTAGCTGAACAGGAGGGACAGCTGATAGAAACAGAAGCCACTGGAGCACCTCAAAAACACCATCATACACTAAATCAGTAAGTTGGCAGCATCACCCGCCAGTCATGTCAATGATAGGAGTAGGGAATCAATAAAGACTTTACTCGGCTAGTCTCAGGGTTTTACCTTTGATGCTTACTGACTCATTAAAAACCATTGTTGTTTTACAAAAAATACACTTTGCCCCAAATGGATTTTTTTCTGAAACATCAAAGATTGACGTTCGATATTGAGACCCATGACAACATGGGCATCTAAAATGAATATTTAATCTAATAAAATATACCTCTTAATGACAGTTGGATTGTTCGCCTTCAGAAGGTTGCATTATTTTACATTGTAATATTCGTGCAAAACTCTAAAAAACATAAGCAACTATCTTAATAACCGTGTATGGTGACATTCCCGTAAATCAGGAGATGTCTATGTCCGGACGTAAAAACTCGCAACAAAACCGAAATTACCTAATCAAGTGCTTATGCCCAAACTGTTCAAAAAACTCTGAGCATAGTTTCATAAGAGTGCAGAAAGGCTCTCAATTAGTCTGCCCATATTGCAACACGTTGTTCAAGTCCTCACAACGTTTCTAAAAAAACAACCATTGCCAAATAGTGTCGTTTGCTTATTCTAACTAACTCATTTGGCAAAAGATTGTGTATCATAAAGTTGAAGTGATGCTTTTGGAGGCAGCCTAGCCTCTTACGCACTTTATTATTTTACAAGCAGTTAGCTTCTGCTTTTAGACTCTTCATGCAGCAAACCTGCACTTCATCACATCGGTCAGTACACTCATACAAATGTAAAAATGCACTGACCTGATGTTTAGAGTGTACATCTGATACGTACCTAACGGCAGGCCTGTCCACTCAGGAATAATCCATCATCGTTATCGCAGGCCTGTATATTTTTATTTATCGCAAAGAATTACTCCGGCTGCGGCCGGGCCCTTATCTCCGCGTTGAATCGCAAACTCAACCTTTTGCCCTTCAAACAATGTTTTTAAATTATCACCATGAAAGGCAGAGAAATGGACGAATACATCTTTACTTCCATCAATCGGAGAGATAAAGCCGAATCCTTTATCTTCGTTGTACCACTTAACCAAACCTTTTATTCTTGAAGACACACTAGCTCCTTTTGAGTGTTTTAATCTAAGAATTATAATAAACGCATAGTATTGTACGTTAGACTCAAAGAGAGGAGATATCAGCGATAGAGCCTGGCTATGAGGACTGCTCAGTAGAATGTTTTACGTTGCGTTTGTATTTCAAACTCACCGTCTCATTAATGCATTTCCATCACTGATAAGCAAATTTTATTTTAGCCATCCAGGAGTCCTTATCAAAATAAAGCAGTATAATTAGCTTTTTATTTTTTTTACGTGTATAGTTTGCCTCGTATTTTTAACAAGGAATCTATTTGTCTCGTAAAATGACAGGAATTGTAAAAAGCTTTGACTCTATCAGTGGCAAAGGTTTCATTACCCCATCAGACGGTCGTAAAGACGTTCTACTTCATATTTCAGCAGTTTATCACACTAAATCCGAGCACTTAAGACCAGGACTCCGTGTCGAGTTTTGTCGAATCAACAGTCTTAACGGGCCTGTCGCCGCGAATATTTACCTTTCCTGACCATTCCTTGGTTTGGTTGATATGTTGCAATCCAGCATCAGTCTGCAGTTCTCCCTCTCTTTTTCCTCATTTCGTAAGGAGACCTGTAACCATCTACCGAGGTCACTTCCCCAGTTTCAAATCTCTTGGCATTTGCTATTTCGGATTGAAGCATATGCTTTTTATACCGCTTCCTCTGTGCTTTGTATTTTTCAGCTGGTGTCATTTCTTCATGTGGCATAAAAAAACCCTCGATAGTCAGAGGACATTATAGGTCAGGCCGCGATTTGTTTCGACTGGCAAAGCTCCGGTAGATTCGCCCGCACTAGTGCCTCAGCAAACGGTGGCGGCACAGCATTGCCGCAGCGAGCAACCTGCTTGTCTTTTGCGTACTTCTTACCGCTGTAGTCCTGGTCGATGATGTACCACTCTGGGAAGCCCTGTGCTCGGTACAGTTGGTGTGGTTGTTGCGGATATCAAGACGACGAAGGAAACGCTGACTTTCAATACCACAACCCAATCACGCCTTAGGACCGTGATACCCGTAGTGCCCATACCATCCCTTGTTAACAGTTCGCCCACTTCGGTGGGCATTTTTTTGTGTGATGCAGTTTGCTTACCTTATAGGTAGAATCAGAAAAAACCTAAAAGGGCCTTCGGATGCTTGAATCACTTAAAGAATATTTTTCCTCTACCGTCAATACAGCTGTGCAGAGGATAAGTAACCCTGTATTTGGCGCGTTCTCGCTTTCATGGTGCGCATTTAACTGGAAATCAATTTTATACCTTTTCCTAAGCGACTCAGGGATTATCGACAAAATCACCTACATCTCAGACACTAGCAACTGGAAAACGGTGGTTCTATACCCATGCATTTCTGTAGTCATCCTGTGCGGTTGCCTTCCATGGATTAACAATATAATTTCAGCTTGGCAGGCCAAGCCGCTAGACAACAACGACTCTATAGAAAACCACCGCAAGGCAAAACGTATACTTCGCGCAACACGTCTGCAACGCCTTCAGGCAAAGCAAGATGTAACATATGATAAAGTTAAGACCGGCGCTGAAAAGGATATTCAGGCCATGAAAGAAGAAATCATAAAATCTAAGGATAGCATGGGAGAACTAACCGCAGCTCTTACGGAAAAGGAACAAGAGCTAAGAAACTTACAAACAAATCTTACTGAAAAAGAAAAAGAGCTAAGAAATTTAAAAACAGATCTTAAAAGGGTTTTGGATAAAAATTCTCTTTTAGATAAAGAGGTTGCTCAATTAACAACTGACAATCTTAAATTGAATGAAAAGTATGGTTCGTTGCATACCAAAGCCGTTAAACTCGAAGAAACTATAAATAATTACCAAAACACCATCAATGGTGGATGGATTGGCCGCACCGGAAAACTAGCAGGCATTGGCCTTGATGGTCTTCAAGGCGTAGCTAGTACTGATGATACTGTAGCAGGAAAAGCTTTAGGTAGGTTGAATTCACTTTTAAATGATCCTAACGGAAGCAAAAAGAACTAAGCACACAGATCATACTCTGTTATCGCCAGCCCCTGCATGCCAGGGGCATTAAACTGCTTCTTCACAATTGGCGCTGCATACGTCAACACATACGCGTCAGCTTTGTTAGGCTTATCGCCCATGAAAGACATCGTCTGGAGAGCCTTTTCAAGTGCGCCTATGACGCTAGCCGGCAGCTTGTAAGTCTCACTTATAGGTTTACATTGAGCGAACGTTGCGTAGCCTTCCGGAGTTTCGCCGGCATGTCATTCCATGCATGGGTGCCGCTTCTATCTTTCGTTGTGAGCAAATCCTCAATCGCTGACGCAGACGCATGAAGCAAGTCAGCATCAATCACCGGCAGCGCTTCCCGACTAACCCGCAGCTCTCTCAGCCCCTTCACCGCATCAGCAATGAAATGGTCCATGCTGCTGCCGTTGCGATACTTGAGCGAACTCTCCAGCGCTTCGATAACGCGTTCAATGCGCTCACCTGTGAGTGGAGAGTTTGCAGGTTGGTTAGCTGGGTCTGTTAAGTTGATTGTCATGCTGCACGCTCCTGTTTATGCTGCGCTGCCGGGTTAATCCACAGGCATTCAGTTCTAACTTTCGTGCCGCGCCCGGCGCTGATACGCGAACCTCTTTCCATCTTTCTCCAGTCGGCCAGAATGTCGTTGTAGACCTCGTGGTCATACCCGCTAATAATCACCATGCCAGCCATCGTTCTGGCCACAGACAAAAGTTGCTCGTGTCCTTCCGTTGTCATCTCGTGGTTGTAGTAACGGTTCCCCTGCACGCGTGTTTCTGCGACGTACGGAGGGTCAATGTAGTGCAGCGTGGTTTCGGCATCGTGTGCGCGCATCACGGCCAGCGCGTCTTTATTTTCGATGATGACACCCTGCAGGCGCTGGCAGACTGCCGACAGGTTTTCCGGGTAACGCTCCCAAAGATGCGCCGCCGTAGCGTATTTGCGCTTGCTGTCGCTACGGAATCCAGAGTTACCACCAATGCCTGCCGCTGAACCAAAGCCCATACTGGCGCGCACAACCATGCGCCTGGCTCGCTCAATCGGATCTTCTGTCACTTCACGTGCAGCGCAAAATTCATCGCGAGAATACGGTGTTAGCATGCATCCTGCAAGCGTTGGTTCATCTCGGCGTCGCGCAGCACACGGAACAGGTTCACCACCTCCCCATCCAGGTCGTTGTAAACCTCCGCATAGCTGCGAGGTTTTTGCAGCAGCACGCCAGCAGCACCGCCGAACGGCTCGACGTAGCAAACATGCTCCGGCATCTGTTCGATAATCCACGGCGCCAGGCGGAACTTTGCACCGTGATAGCGAATAGCTGGGTGCTTGATTGTTTCGCTCATTATCCCTCTCCTTCGATAACCTGGATGCCAGCGGCAGCCAGCATGGTCAGCACATCGTCTCGGGAATACCATTCACCCTTCGGCGACTGTAATGGGTACGTTTCAACGTCGTAGCGTTCTGGCAGCTTCACGGTGACGGTGCGAGACTCCAGCTCTGTGATTTGCGCATCCCTATCGCGTATCAACCCGAGGCATGCCTGCCGCTCAGCTTCGGTTAGGGTTTCGTTCCGCAGCGCCTTCTCCAGCGCCCTCGCCAGCGCCAGAACGTTGGCTGGACACGCAGCCAACTGAAACTCATTGAGAGCGGCGACTCGCGTATCGAACGGCATAATTTGCGCCTCGCCAGCATGTTTTGCTTTCTCTGCCGTCGCTTTCATAGTCGCCACCAATGCGGTGATCTCAGTCATTCCATGCCTCCAGCTCGTTCTGGATCTCTTCGTCGATTTCGTCGTTTGTAGCGTCTTCATCAAGAGCCTCGCGAGCTTCTTTCAGATACTGCTCTCGGCGTTCGTCGTACCAGGAGGAAAACTCAGGGGACCATCCGTCAATACCAAAATCTACACGGGCATTATTCTCAGCCAGGCGTTCGACCATGCAATCAGCAGTAGTAAGCGCGGCCTCCCGGATATACCCACGCAGGTCGCATTTACGCCAGTACGGGCTAAATTTCGAGTCACATCGACCTTTAAATTCGACGGTCCAGCGACGGATGCAGCGAGCGTTCAGTGATTTGCTCATTGTGCGGCCTCCAGTGCTACAGCAATTTCTTCGAAGAACTTCTCCCGGGTGTGGCTGGTCATGGCCGGTACAAACGCAGTCATCAGCATGCCCTGATCGCATTGCTCATCGTCGGAAAGCAGAACCATTTTCTTGTCCAGGCGCACTTTGGCTTCCTGTAGTTGCTCATTCCGGCTCGCGCGCTGGAGGTACTCAGCGATAATTGCGATCGCTTTTTGCGTATGTTTTTTGGTGAACTCGTTCATGCTCACGCCCTCCCCGCGTCTTTGTTGCGTTTGTACTGTGCCATCAGCATCTGAGCCGGTGTCGGCCCGGTCGCTGCTTTCGGTGCTGCCAGGGCGCGGCGAATTGGCGGCACAGGCTTACCGGACTGCACTCGACGCTCCCACATGTCCAGAACGGCGACGGCTTCGCGCTCCAGTTCCTGGCGGCTTAACTGGCCCTCGGTGCTGCGGTGGCGCAGTTCCAGGCAGATGTGATACAGCACAGGTTTAGGCCATGGGTATTGCTCGCTGGACGGGTAACGGAAAACCAGCTTCTGCCACTTCCAGTACTCAGCCATGACATCAGCAGCGCTAATACCAAGCGCGCTACGGCCTTCACGACACCAGGCGATGAATTGCCCCGGCGATGGTAAGAACGGACGCTCCTGACGGCGCGCAACGCGCAGACCGGCGTTTACCTGTTCCATGGTGGTTATTCCGTTCTCGCGGAAAGCCAGCAGCCACTGGCGGCGCAGTTCGTTGAATGCGTCCTGGTCGTTGAAACTGTGGACACTAGCCGGAAACGCAGCGCGCAGCGCGCTGAACAGTGCGTTGAAGATTTCCGCCGTCTGCTCTGCCTGGGTGTCCTGCAACTCCGGCATCCCGTATGCCACGCGCGCAAAGTTCTCGCGGTCGAAGTTGACCATCTGCTCAGAGAGAGTTTTCATCGAATACCCCGTTGATCCAGTCGGTGTTGTTGAAGTCGACCTTACCCGCTCCGGCCGCCGGGGCTGTATGCCCGCCACAGCGGAGGCGTTTGGTTGCCAGTTGTTCCCACTGCTTGCGCAGGCTTGATGGACTCAGGATGTTGTCTTTCCAGAAATCATCTTTGTTCGCCCACTGGAACAGCTCACAAATTTCGTAGTGGCTGCGGTTGTCCTGCACGCGCATCAGCCGGATTGTGTTGGCCCACTCAACCCACTTTGGTTCGTTCAGGCTTGCGTTAATCCTCAGGCGCATGGCGTGAATCCAGCGCGCAGCTTTGAGATCGTCAGCAGTCCCCCAGGACTTACCGGCGGGTGTGTAAATTCCATCAGCAGCTTCAGGATGACGTGAGAGGAATTTTTCAGTCGCCTCGTTTCGGGATTCTTCAGAATTCCGAGACGAAGAGATCTTATTATTTATATTGTTGTTATTACCTTGTTGTTCATGATGCGCGGGGAAACGCTCGGCCTTATGCGCGGGTAAATGCGCGGCATCACCTCCGCAAGCCCCGCCATTACTGGCTTCGTCATGCGCTGGGTAATGCTCGCCGAAATGCGCGGGGTAATGCGCGGGTAAATCGTCTGTTTTTTGAGCATATTGGGCATAATTTGTGATGGTTATCACTGTGCCTTTTCGCTTCTCTCCAGCCGTTGAAATCATGCCCTCTTTGACGAAAAGCGACAGCATGCGCTCAACTGAATGGCGGCTTGTTGGCTCTCCGTTTCGGTCGCATAGTTTCAGCCCGAGATCGGCAGATGTGGTCACCAGTTGTCCGGTTTGTAGCGGCCACTGACGGCCTTTAAAGGTTGCCGTATAAGGCTGACGAGCAGCGGCCATCAGAAGGTTATCCCACAGAGTGCGCAGGAATACATCTTTAGCCCATGGCTTCTTCAGTACACTCCGGTACAACGGGATGAATCCGGTCTTCTGGTTCTCCATCCGGTTGCTCCTGACGGCGATTCGCGCCGCAAAATCGGCGTAAGCAACATTCGACATGCTATGCTCCTTTCGCCTGGTGTTTTGTACATGCGTTTGTCATAATGATCTCGCAATGACTAGCCGTTTTTGCACAAGAAAGCCGTTGGTGTTCGCGCACCGCGGCTTTCGCCTTTTCACTTCTGATGTTTTTCATCGATACCTCACAGAATGCCAGGGGCAACAGCTGCTATACCGCTGAGAACCTGAGCCATAGCTTCAACCGGCAGCAGCCCCAGCAGATGCTCGATTCCCTCACGAACTTCTTTCACCATCTGGTGCTGTGGCGCATTCAGCATCAGCGCTCGTTTTGCTTCGCTAACCTCTTTCTCCATTGCCGCATAGCGCGACATGAAGTCATCCTGTGGCGCCAGACGTCCCCGGAACTCCAGAGGAAGAACAGCAAGGATTGCCGGGGTCAGCAACTGAACATTGCGCTGCGCCGCCATGGTGGTGCCGTCTAGCCAGCGGAACAGTTTCTGACGGCG
Source organism: uncultured Kluyvera sp. (assembly GCF_902485085.1). Classification (NCBI taxonomy): domain Bacteria; kingdom Pseudomonadati; phylum Pseudomonadota; class Gammaproteobacteria; order Enterobacterales; family Enterobacteriaceae; genus Kluyvera; species uncultured Kluyvera sp. The sequence continues at coordinate 3,490 of NZ_CABTJS010000034.1, read as the reverse complement.
ACGGCTAAGATCGGCCGGAAAATCCAACTCACCACCGCCCCGCCGTTCCCATTCCTCGACAATCAGCCCAGTAACGAAGTCCTGATTGTTAATTGACGCTGCCCAAGCGCGAACGGCTGAGCAAACTGCGTGGTGGCTTAAGCTATCACCAGAGGCAGCCTTGAGCTGATTCTGAGATATCAATCGCCTATCCATTGCAGTGTTATTATTTTGAAACGTAAGTGATTGCATGATGCTTTCCCTTTCGTGGTTAAAGTGCCGGTCAGGCGTTGTTATCTGGGTGCGGGAATAACTCGGGAAGGTCTGGGCGGAATTCATGGGCCTGAATCCTGCCTCCAATTGCCCTAACTAAAACAGGCACGTGGACCGGGGAGATTTGTTTTTTCCCATTCAACCAATCACAGATTGTGGATTGAGCCTTACCGCAACGTATTGCCAACTCTTTCTGACTACCAGCTATGGCAATCGCTTTTTCTACAGCAGAATTTTTCATAATCACTCCAGCTATTGATTTCGATTGATTATGGATATCGCCATAACGAATGTCAATCGCCTATGCGATTTTTTGCCAATTCATCGCTGAGGCGATAATATTTTCAAGGACTATCCTGGGAGTGTTTTTATGAGTTTTTCTGAGCGTTTAAATCGTGCAATGATCGAGGCTGGCTATACGCAAGGTAGGCTCGCTAAGGCGGTTGGCATGGCACAGTCCAGTGTTAACAAGCTATTAAATGGCGCTTCCAGCTCAAGAAAAACTGTCGAGATAGCATCAGTTCTCGGCGTTCGCCCTGAATGGCTTTCTACTGGTTCTGGTCTTATGCGAGATGATGGCCGTAAGCCTGAAATCATTGGCGAAGGAAAAGTGACCTCCAACATCTTCCGAATTGAGGTTCTTGATTTCTCGGTTAGCGCGGGTCCTGGCGCTATTAATAACGAATTTGTAGAAGTCCTTCATTCAGTTGAGTATCCGGTTGAAGAAGCTAGACATATGTTTAACGGCCGTAAGCAGGAACAGATCCGCATCATCAACGTTCGTGGGGACAGCATGTCTGGAACGATTGAGCCGGGTGACTTACTGTTTGTGGATATCAGCGTACAGCGATTTGATGGGGATGGTATTTACGCATTCCTTTACGACGAAACAGCTCACGTAAAGCGCCTTCAGATGATGAAAGATAAATTGCTCGTGATATCAGATAACAAGACGTATGCGCCATGGGATCCGATAGAGCGCGATGAGCTTAACAGGGTCTTCGTCTTCGGAAAGGTAATCGGCAGCATGCCGCAGACGTATAGAAAACATGGATAGACAGGTGTCTTTATGAGAATTGGAATCGCCTTTCCGGTGATAGTGTTCATCGTTGCAGTAGTGTTTCTTACGTGGTTCATCGTAGGTGGGTATGCCACGCCGGGTGCATAGGCAGTAATGGTTGTTTTTCCAGAAATTAGCGAACGTAGAAAGAGCGTAATTCCTAGATATAATTTCTCACAAAATGAGGTCGCCGATGAGTCAGTTCCATCTAGCATTAATAGCAAGGGAAATTGATGGTGAAGTTATTCATCTTAGGACGAAGGATGGATACATTAATGCTACCGCGATGTGTAAATCTGCCGGAAAATTACTTGCTGATTATACTCGACTGAAATCTACAGAAGACTTTTTTGATGAATTATCGAGCGATATGGGAATTCCCATATCGGAATTAATTCAATCATTTAAGGGTGGAAGGTCTGAAAACCAAGGGACTTGGGTTCATCCGGATATTGCGATCAACCTCGCCCAGTGGCTGTCTCCTAAATTTGCTGTTCAGGTGTCACGGTGGGTGCGCGAGTGGATGTCTGGCGAAAGAGTCCCAGTAGAGCTTCCCGCTCACCTTAAAAGATACATGGTGAATCGCGGACGAATACCACACACCCATTTCTCAATCTTAAATGAGTTGACGTTCAACCTTGTAGCTCCTTTAGAACAGGCGGGCTACACACTCCCCGAGAAGATGGTTCCAGATATATCACAGGGTAAAGTTTTCTCTAATTGGCTTAGAGCGAACAGGGGTGTAGAGCCAAAAACCTTTCCCACATATGATCATGAATATCCAGACGGCCGTATCTTCCCCGCAAGGCTTTACCCCAATGAATACTTAGCTGATTTCAAAGAACACTTCAACAATGTATGGCTTCCGCAATATGCACCGAAGTATTTTGCTGAGCGGGATCAAAAGGCTCTAGCATTGATCGAGAGAATATTATTGCCAGACTTAGGTGAATAATCACCACCCGGCCACCGAGCCGGGTTTTTTATTTCCATAAAGCCCTTAGAATAGGTGATCTTCAAACCCCTTGAATCATGTTAAGATGTTTCTGATTGCAATCAAAGGAAACATCAAATGAAGAAAGTAGTTCTTTTAGCGCTTGGAGCGCTTTTATTGTCTGGCTGTACTGTTCGTGTGGCTGATCTGACTGTGGCAAGCACCAAAAATTACAACCTCAACGGTGGTAAGTTTTACAAGGGTAAGAGAGTTACCGCTGAGGACAGCTACCCAGTAATCATCTTCCCTACTGGCATTCCTAACGTCAAAACCGCGGCAGACCGTGCGATCGAGAAAGACCGCTGCGCTGTTGGACTGAGTGATGTGGTTGTAACTCAGCTCAACCAGGCGTTTATTTTTGGTAAAATCGGCCTACGCGTAGAAGGTAACTTAATCATTGACCGTAGCCTTCCAGGCTGCGAAAACGCAAGCTAAGTACAATGCAACCCGGCCACCGAGCCGGGTTTTTTGTGCCCTATTCCTTCCCATGCGATATCAATCGCTTTATAGCCTCCAACTTACCGGTCTGTCTGCGCATCTCCAGCAGTCTTAGAGCCTCGTACGCCTCCAGCCCTACTATCTGCTGCTCTGCCAGCATCTCCATATCCTGAATAAGTAACTCGACTTCTTCCTTTGTGATCGGCGGTCTCATGTAGCCTCCTGTGTTTTTTTTGAACATAGCACGCTTCATTTACAAAAATAAATCGCTTTATAAATCAAATGGCAATCGCTTAAATCACATAAATATCGCCAAAACGATTGATTGATGAAATCGCTTTAGCTATCATCACCTCATCGCGAAACATAACGCGCATAAGGTTCAACAACGTTCCGCCAGCCTGGCGACAAGGGCAAACGAGAGGGAATCAGCATGGTTCATCAGCACTACGGCACACAGACGATCAACCGCGGCGCAGTTCTGCCCGGCATACTCGTCAAACACAAAGACGCAACCTGGACTGCATCAGCCAACGCACGAGGTCGTTTGTATTTGCATCGCGGCGTAGAGCGCACTTACACAACCGAGCTTTTGGTTGAAGTGTTTCTGAATGGTGTAGGCAATGCCCTTAGCCATTAACGGGGGAGTTATGCAAAAGAAGAAATGCGCTTACCGCCACTGCGGAAAACCGATTGAACAAGGCAAAGAAGTGAAGAACACGCTGACGCTGATCCACGGCGCGCAG
>NZ_CABTJS010000033.1:0-2722 GCF_902485085.1 uncultured Kluyvera sp. | reverse complement strand
TTCTTCAAAGGCTACCGTCCACAGTTCTACTTCCGTACTACTGACGTGACCGGTACCATCGAACTGCCAGAAGGCGTTGAGATGGTAATGCCAGGCGACAACATCAAGATGGTTGTGACTCTGATCCACCCAATCGCGATGGACGACGGTCTGCGTTTCGCAATCCGTGAAGGCGGTCGTACCGTTGGCGCGGGCGTTGTTGCCAAAGTAATGAGCTAATTGCTGATAACATTTGACGCAATGCGCAATAAAAGGGCATCATTTGATGCCCTTTTTGTACGCTGTCGAACCAGAACCTGGCTCATCAGTGATTATTTTTGCCATAATCATTGCTGAGACAGGCTCTGTAGAGGGCGTTTAGTCCGAAACTTATTTTCGGTTTGGATCGCCTCGCTCTCGCGGGGTGGAAATGTTTGTAGAATACTTCTGACAGGTTGGTTTATGAGTGCGAATACCGAAGCTCAAGGGAGCGGGCGCGGCCTGGAAGCGATGAAGTGGGTAGCTGTTGCCGTATTGCTTATCGTGGCAATCGTGGGCAACTACCTCTATCGCGACATGATGCTGCCGCTGCGTGCGCTGGCCGTAGTAATTATTATTGCTGCAGCGGGTGGTGTCGCGCTGTTGACGACGAAAGGCAAAGCGACCGTTGCGTTTGCGCGTGAAGCGAGAACGGAAGTTCGTAAGGTGATTTGGCCGACTCGCCAGGAAACGCTGCACACTACGCTGATCGTTGCTGCGGTCACTGCGGTAATGTCACTGATCCTGTGGGGACTGGATGGTATTCTGGTTCGCCTGGTATCCTTTATCACTGGCCTGAGGTTCTAAGATGTCTGAAGCACCTAAAAAGCGTTGGTACGTCGTTCAGGCGTTTTCCGGTTTTGAAGGCCGTGTAGCGACTTCGCTGCGCGAGCATATCAAATTACACAATATGGAAGAGCTGTTTGGCGAAGTCATGGTTCCGACTGAAGAAGTGGTCGAAATTCGTGGTGGCCAGCGTCGCAAGAGCGAGCGCAAATTCTTCCCTGGCTACGTGTTAGTTCAGATGGTGATGAACGACGCGAGCTGGCACCTGGTGCGTAGCGTTCCGCGCGTAATGGGCTTTATCGGCGGTACCTCTGACCGTCCGGCACCAATCAGCGACAAAGAAGTTGATGCGATTATGAACCGCCTGCAGCAGGTTGGTGATAAGCCGCGTCCTAAAACGCTGTTTGAACCGGGTGAAATGGTTCGCGTTAGCGACGGTCCATTCGCTGACTTCAACGGTGTGGTTGAAGAAGTGGATTACGAGAAGTCTCGTCTGAAAGTATCCGTCTCTATCTTCGGTCGTGCGACCCCGGTAGAACTGGACTTTGCTCAGGTAGAGAAAGCTTAAGGCTGCGATCAAAAAAGCATCGATCTAATCGTTGCATAGGGCGCGAAATTGACATACAATTTCGCGCCTTTTGTTTTTATGGGCGCATGCCTGTAAAACGAATTTTTATATCACGGGGAGCCTCTTAGAGGCGCTATCACCCACATAGAGGATTTTAGAATGGCTAAGAAAGTCCAAGCCTACGTTAAGCTGCAGGTTGCAGCTGGTATGGCAAACCCAAGTCCACCAGTTGGTCCAGCTCTGGGTCAGCAGGGTGTGAACATCATGGAATTCTGCAAAGCGTTCAACGCAAAAACTGATTCCATCGAAAAAGGTCTGCCAATTCCGGTTGTTATCACCGTTTACGCTGACCGTTCTTTCACCTTCATTACCAAAACGCCTCCAGCAGCAGTTCTGCTGAAAAAAGCAGCTGGTATTAAGTCTGGTTCCGGTAAGCCGAACAAAGACAAAGTTGGTAAAATTTCCCGCGCTCAGCTGCAGGAAATCGCGCAGACCAAAGCTGCCGACATGACTGGCGCCGACATTGAAGCGATGACTCGCTCAATCGAAGGTACTGCACGTTCCATGGGCCTGGTAGTGGAGGATTAAGAAATGGCTAAACTGACCAAGCGTATGCGCGTGATCCGTGACAAAGTTGATGCTACTAAGCAGTACGACATCAACGAAGCTATTGCTCTGCTGAAAGAGCTGGCCACTGCTAAGTTCAACGAAAGCGTTGACGTTGCCGTTAACCTCGGTATCGACGCTCGTAAATCTGACCAGAACGTACGTGGTGCAACTGTACTGCCGCACGGTACTGGCCGTTCCGTTCGCGTTGCCGTATTTACCCAGGGCCCTAACGCTGAAGCAGCTAAAGCTGCTGGCGCAGAGCTGGTAGGTATGGAAGATCTGGCTGACCTGATCAAAAAAGGCGAAATGAACTTCGACGTTGTTATCGCATCTCCAGATGCAATGCGCGTTGTTGGCCAGCTGGGCCAGGTTCTGGGCCCACGTGGTCTGATGCCAAACCCGAAAGTTGGTACTGTAACTCCTAACGTTGCTGAAGCGGTTAAGAACGCTAAAGCTGGTCAGGTTCGTTACCGTAACGACAAAAACGGCATCATCCACACCACCATCGGTAAAGTGGACTTTGACGCTGACAAACTGAAAGAAAACCTGGAATCTCTGCTGGTTGCGCTGAAAAAAGCAAAACCAACTCAGGCTAAAGGCGTGTACATCAAGAAAGTTAGCATCTCCACCACCATGGGTGCAGGTGTTGCAGTTGACCAGGCTGGCCTGAGCGCTGCTGCAAACTAATGCCTTTACGTGGGCGGTGATTTTGTCTACAATCTTACCCCCACGTTTGCTAAC
>NZ_CABTJS010000032.1:0-4505 GCF_902485085.1 uncultured Kluyvera sp. | reverse complement strand
TTTAGTTATTTCGGCATGGGCCTTTGCAGAGACACCGCAGCCAGTCAACGCGGTTCCCGTCCCATATGAAAGTCTGCTGTAAATTGTGCTCATTCGGGTCATAGCCTCACCTCCGGATAATTCGGATGGCGCTGTGTGCTTGTAAAGGATTCAGGCTCTCGGGCTGATTTAACAACAACACGCGTCGAGGAGTTTTCCCGAAGCCTGAAAAAGAAAAAGGCCACGCAGAAGCGCAGCCCTTATGGATGTGGATTATTTACAAATATCTAATAAATTAATATCATTTGATACACCGAAAGTCGTAAGACTGGCTCGGTGTCCATTTATCAAATAATTCTGATAACCCGCACTCTGATGCGGGTTTTTTTTTACTAAAAAAACCCGAAACGAGGCTTTGTGAATAAGATGCAGTGCCGGGTGCCTCCCGGTGAGTCAGCCAGTCGAACTGCCTCGCGCGAGCATTTGAACATTATCAGTTTTGACTGAGCGCCCCGCCGCAAAGGGGGATTCACTGCATCAATAACGTAAAACATTTTCATAAATCGCGTCAATGTATTGTGGTGGCGAGCGCCCATCTCTCGCTTAACTCCAATCAGGACTTACGTGCCGCTGAGTTATTGGCCGGGTGTTAGCCGATATTTTCTTTCACCGCAATGGACAGGGCGCTGCCTGCCGGGGTGGTGTGTACCAGGTCTTACGGGCGGCTTTGGCCTCAACACCCTGTCCGTTGCAATGATTTTGCCACTACCCGGAGTGGCCACGCTCATGCCCTTGAGGTGCTGTCGCTTTATCGCCGCTGATAACCGGTGCGCGTCTGGCTTTCGCGCTGCTCTACCGGAGCTAGTTTTGATATAGGAACCTTAACCCATCGCTACACAGGCCCGCTCAATGGCGACTCAGGGCAGCATCATGACTGCTGCTTTGCCTTTCGGCTGCAGTCTATCCGCTTTACTGGTGCATTTTCTTACCCTCCAGAAACGTAAAAGCCCCGGCAAACGCAAGGGCTACAAGAAGAACCAGCCCATGAGACTAGCGACATAACCCTATGCTTGATATTGTTAAATCGCCAAATGTAACAATTCAATTCGGGAAAATTTATGAGCAATTATTCGGATCTTCTTCAGGCAATAAAACTAAGAGTTTGCCAAAACAACAACATACCTATTCCCTCTCTCACTGGCTCAGGCAGTTATCAGGCAAGGCAAGTATGGAACCGTATTGCGCAAATATTTACACTAGAATGCATACTAGCGGCACACAGAAATGAATATGGCTCCGTTTTCGTTCCACTTGAAAATGAAAAAGCACTTCATCACATAATTTTTCTAAAAACAAAGTGGAATTTGGCAGAGATCAGAACTCTTTCTTTAAATGACTCACTCTTTATCATTGCAGAAATGTTCCGTTCAGACGCAATCCCACCAGATGCAAAGGTCTTTATGGAGTCGGTGCGCATACCTGAGCCTATTGCTTATCCACTAGAGGACTTTTCAGATGAGGACTGGGATCCCAAGGGAAACTCAGTTTTCCTTCAAAGCCATTAGCAGACATCTGCTCTAATTCTGCAGAAATTTCATTGAGCCGCTCTTCAAGAGCGGCCTTTTCTTTTCCCAAAATGTTGAAGCGTGCCAGGTACAGTCTTTGCTGCCCCAACCAGTCTTCAAGCTGTTCAGGTGTTAGCCCTGGATTATAAAAATGAGGCTGATGATTTTCCTGCTTGGGCATACATCCTCCAGAAACGCAAAAGCCCCGCACGATGGCGAGGCTCCTTAAAATCATTTACTGCCAGTGCATACAACAATGGCACAATATCAGATTTACATGAAATATATGCGTTTCAATCCAGTTTTGCAATGTTTTGGTGTGAATTTGTCGCCTTTTGTTGTGAACGTGATCGCGTTACTTGCAATAAAGCCACAATGTCGAGGCTCATGAAGATTCGCTTCATCTCCATCCAGCGATCGGTAAACGTCTCTGACCAGTTCTTTGGTGTCACGCCCACCAATTCTGCCAGCGCCTGGTACTCGTATGTCTCACGTCCGCCCAGCCCCGCTTTCACATCCTGCGCCGACAGCCAGATTAGCTTCCTCAGTCGCTCCATCGTTTTGCCTGCCACCCGCTTACCTTCCAGTTGCTGGCTGAACTCAGCCCAGGCCCATTGCGTTATTGCCACCTGGTGGTCCCAACTGGTGTTCTCGCTGTAGTTCCATAGAAGCCACGCCTTCTGATGCTCTTCGAGCGACAGCAGCGCGCGGCGCCAGGATGCGGTTGCAAACTCTACCGGCTGAACCAGCGGGATATGAGAGCCCTTGGCGTGCGACTGTTTGCTAGGGATCGGCGGGTTATCCAGCGTAACCATTTCACCGGTTACCTCATCAAGCACTCGAGGCTTTTTACGCTTAAAGGTTTTCGTGTCGAACTGCGCGTTCTCCAGCCAGGCCATTAACTGCCCTTTCGTCGCCCCGCTCAGATCGGCAGTGGCCACAATCAGCTGCTGCCGCACATATTCCAGGTATTGAGTATTCACGCCGCCTCCAGCTGTTTCAGTTCTTTGAGTTTTGCGCGGTACTCATCGCGAATACGGATGTAGTCCTCGCGCTTCCATTTCGGTAATTCGTGCGGGCCCATCAGGGCATCAAAGCGGGCTTGGCCGATTTTGGCGATCAGCGCCGGGCGGTAGGCCGTCAGGTTGCCGGAGAGATGGTTATTACAGGGGGCGCACTGGCGATGGCAGTTGTCCTCATTGAAGCGCAACTCAGGGTTAGCGCCGGTGGTGCGGTAATGCCCTGCGTGGTATTGCCCGTCATGGTGGCGACCACAGCTGATGCACGGAAGATGCCGATCCCGGTACCGGATAAATTCGTTGAATGCCTGTTGCGCCTGCTTAACGAAGTGGCTGAGTGGCTTCACCGCTTGGCGACGTTCGGCCTGCTGCGCCCGCTGTTCTTTCGCCTCCTGGCGCTGACGCTTCACTTCCTTTCGCTGCGCATCCTCCCGGGCTTTTCTGGTCTGTTCTTTGCTGTATGCGCTGGCGCACTCGTAACCGCACACGGTTTGCGTGTCGCGTGTCGGGTGGAACCACTGGCGGCATTCTTTGTTGGCGCACTTACGGCGCGGTAGCTTAGCCATGCTCACCCCCACGCCTTGTTTTGCCAGACACGGCTCGGGCGCGGCGCTTTGTCGCCTTCCGGCAGCTGCGCGCTGATGGTCCAGGTGATGTTGTCGCAATTCAGGCTGCGCTCGACTTTGACGCCGCGGCGCTGGTAGTTAGCCACCAGCTCGTCGGCCTGCTCGGTGGTGCATTCGGTGTGATGGAACCAGCTGTATTTCATCGGTATCATCCCCCAAAGCTCATCAGCTGCGCAGCGGCGTTCTCAGCCTCATCCTGCGTACGGAATGGCTTGGACAATATCCAGTGCCAGAGGACATCAAGCGCGGCCTTGTAGAGCTGCTGGAACTCGATTTCGCCCATATTCGCGAAGGAGATGCTACGGGGGTGTTTGCGGAGTGAACCGTCAGGCAGTTTGATGGTGTCGTAATGCCCGGCTTCGACGATGACCCAGGCCCGGTACGCTTCGTATGATTTGCAGAGGCTGATGCCGTTTGTGACGCGTCGCCCAGCTACCTGCTCGAGGTAATGCTCAGCGGCGTCCTGCAGGGCGTTTGCGCTGCCGCCGTACGTCGACAGGAAATTAGCGAACCCGGTCACCAGTTTGCGCTCGTTGGACGAGATAGCGCCGCCGGTAGGTTCCCAGTATTCGAAGCCGAGGTTAAGCAGCGCGAAGAAGCGTCGATGGAAGGCCGGGTTACGAACCCGCTTGAACTCGGCCACTAACACATCGCCGAGCTTGAATTTGGATTGCAGTAATTCTCTGGTCTCTGGCGTCGCGGAGATCAGGATTCCTGGGGACTGCTTGATTAGCTGTAGTTCGTGCGCCATGGGGTTCTCCGTGGCGCATAAGGCTGTCAGTTGTTCAGGCTGACACTGACATTATGTACAGGTGATAATGGAAAATCAATGTAAAAACCCGCCGAGGCGGGTTTCCATAATTCGGGAATAAATGCGAATCAGAGAACTGGGGTTCTTCATAACCCATCATTGATGCATAACGGAAGCATTATAAGAATTTTTTGGCTGCATCTAAAATTTCCTGAGTACTCAGTTCTCTGTCTGAAGCCACATGCACAACCCCATGGTCACCTGTCAGGGAAGGGAAATTTGCCGACATAATTTGAAGAAAAGTCTCCTCACCATTTGGGTATTCTTGTCGTATAGACGTAATGCCATCAAAGATGGAGATCACTTTGCATGGTTGGAAGTTAAAAAAAACAATAACATTTTTCATTTAGCACCATGACTCAATTGGTTATTTTCCTAACGCCAGTCAGGTAATGACTCCAACTTACTGATAGTGTTTTATGTTCAGATAATGCCCGATGACCTTGTCATGCAGCTCCACCGATTTTGAGAACGACAGCGACTTCCGTCCCAGCCGTGCCAGGTG
>NZ_CABTJS010000031.1:0-12164 GCF_902485085.1 uncultured Kluyvera sp. | reverse complement strand
TTTAGTTATTTCGGCATGGGCCTTTGCAGAGACACCGCAGCCAGTCAACGCGGTTCCCGTCCCATATGAAAGTCTGCTGTAAATTGTGCTCATTCGGGTCATAGCCTCACCTCCGGATATTTCGGATGGTGCTGTGTGTTGGAAGGGGATCAGGCTCGCGGGCTCTTATGTCAAAGGGTAGGTTAGGAGTGATTCCCGGAGCCTGATAATGAAAAAGGCCACCAGATGGTAGCCTTTATATGAAGTGAAAATGTTGTGTGTTAGTGCGAGAAACGGCGATATGACAGGGGTACTGATGCAATGCACCTTCGCGAATACCCCTGTCGTATCGCCGGAAAGCAAAAAGCCCCTAAAAGGGGCTTCTCACAGAATCAAATTTTTCGCTTCTCACCGCTGCCATCGTGGCGCAGCTTTGCTAAGCATATTTGAATTATCTAAGTTTATGGTTTGTTTTCAATATAAATATGAATAAACAGCACTTTTTGCTAAACACCCTTTCTTAATTCGCTCCGTGCCACTAAGAATGCCTTCGCCTGGAAAATCTGCAGACACCATTTGACTCGCAGTCTGGCATCGTCTGATGACAGCCAGGGAGCAAGTTGCTGTAATTCGCGGCTGATATCAGAGATTTTCTTTCTCGTGGTGTAATACCCGACACCAACAATGTAAACCGGATCAGTTTTGTCGAATGCCTGGAGCACGCATTGCTCTAAAAAATCAGCGTCATCCTCATTGATAGCGGTATCTATAATGCTGCGTGCTGGCTGCGGCCACAAAATATCATGGGCTCGTCTCATGACCATGGGACCACGACAACCTTCCTCTCTGGCTTGTTTAAGTGCCGCGGTAAATCTCTCAAGGGCTTTATCTGACCACCTGGCCCCCTTGAGGAATCGCCAACATGCATGACCTTTTGGCAGGCGTGGCGCCGTTCCACCTCGTACGTTGTCTCCCCACACAGATAGAAGAGATTTAATCCATGCAGACTGCGTACCCGTCAACAAAACAGATCTTCCCAGGTACCGCTTATGTGTAGCATTCGCGACTGTATTAAGCGCATTGTTGTGCTTGCGGCGTTGCTGCGGTGTCATTCCATTCTCCATACGTTTTAAGCTTTCGCAATTACGCCGATTGCCAGCGCCCGATCCAGAAAACGCAGCAACATCTCTAACTGAGTTCCGTGCTTCTGTTCGAATGCCGATACACCGGCGTGCAATTCGTCGTGACACTCTCTGCACAGAGGGATCACGAAGAGGTCGTGGGCTTTTGTTGCTGTACCGCCCATACCGTGCCCAACGATATGATGCGGGTCGTCTGCTGGCCGTCGGCAGCCTTCACAGAGCTGCGTTTTAACCCACTGGGTATACGGCTCATTCACCCAGCGGCGGCGCTTAGGCCGCAGCAGGAACGATTCCGGTGATTCTGGATCCGCTTTTAATGTCATAACCGGCTTCACCTGTTCAACCGGGATACGCGCCTTACTCTGTAAAATGCTGGTGGCGGGCAGCGCTGGCACAATGTCACTCTCCCGCATGACAGATTGATGTGGTTCCTCCGGCAATCGTAGCGCCCGCTGCGCCATCCCTTCGGTGATAGCATCAGCGATGCCAGACTGAACGGCCCACCAGCAAAGTTCAGCCAAAGAGAGAGAACGCTCTTTGTTGTAACCCAGCCCCGCCTGCACAATATCAATAATCCATTCGGCGACATTGCCCAGCGCAAGCGCCTGTAACTCTTCCGTCGTCTGCCCACGCAGTTTGTTATCGCAATGCCAGCACACCAACAGCGCGCCAGGCTGATGCCATAAGGTAGTTAATTCCGCATGATGGTAATCCGGATCCGGGTTCTGGCACTTTGTTACGCGCTGGCGCAGCCAATGTTCAAGCCCAGCCATTCCACCAGCAGCTGCAATAACCCGTTCATCAGTGAAGAAGGTGTTTAGCCGGGCATCATCCAGCAGCGGCTGGCGAGCATTGGGGATCCGGCCTGACGGAAACCGAGCCATGTTTTCTGGCTCACGTTCGACCAGCACCCGCCCAGATGCAAACAGGTGCATTAACTCCCGGCCAGGCTTGAACAGGACCACGCCGAGGCGCGGTACTATTTCAGGTGTGAGTAAGGCTCTCATCGTTATCACACCCTATCAATGGACCGTTTCGAGCAACTTCAGCAACTCTGCGAATTTTGATTCAAAGAAGTGCGGTTGTGTTTCACGAGGATTCGCAGGGCTGGTGATGTTTTTCCCGTACATACAGCCTTTGGCCGTCATAGACCAGAATCTTTTAACACCATTGGCCCCGCTCCGACTGCGGCGTTCTTTCTGTTCAACAACGCCAAGCTTCGCCAACTGCTGGTAAGCCTGATTGGCGGTCATTCTGACATTGTTGGCTTTCAGTAAAGCACTGAGGGATTGTGTTGGCCTGCTGGATCCATCAAGGGCACCAGCTGGCGCATCGATAGCATATGAGGGCATCAGATCCGGTAATCCGGCCACTTGCTGCAACTTCTGGTATGCGCCAAGTTTCGATGAGTTAGATAGATTAAGCATTCGAGCAGCAGATTCCAGGAGAATTACCCCGGCCTGAATACGGTCGGTATTCAATGTTGCTGCACCAGCAGAGTGAATCGCGTCAAACGTTCTAATTACTTTCAGATTAAACGCCGCACTGATCCACATAGCATAGGCATAAACTAACTCTTTGCAGACATAAGTCCCGGGATTACTGCCTCCACGAATGACCTCTACAGGTGCAAACGCCAAATCTGGCGTTAGCTCTGAAATCAATTCGGTAGCCATACCAGAACGGTACCAACGGTTTGGGCTGTGACGATCTTCTCCACCAGCTGCGCGGTGTAAATCGTTAAGACAAAAACGGCCATCGAAATCCTGGCGAACAGAAACGCCATCGATGACAAAGAATGAGTGATTTTTGGGCGTAGCAGTGCCCACAACATGATTATTGGTCATATTCTCTCCATACACTGATTGTTGCGAAGGGCCTGCACGCCCATTTCGCTTGCACTGTCCGACATTACTGCCATCACGCCAGTCATTCAACCCACAGTTGGACATATATTTTCCCCTTATTTGAATGGCGTAATGGTTATTTCTACCCGCCCTTTCGGCGTTATTGGCCCCCACTCCACCAGCATGCGCTTCACCTGGCTGTCGTCCTCCCAGACACCTGCATGCGTCAGCGCGTCAAATAGCGCTTTGTTGTAGTTGTCCAGATCACGGCGGCGCGCGTCCGGTGGGTACAGGGTGATTTCTACGGCAGCCAGCTCTGCTGACGGTTTAGGGAGGCGGCGAAGCTGCTCAATGATTGCCGCACACGCCGCGCTCTGGTATTTGCGACCGTCGGCGCTAACCATATGGCGACCGGCCAGCGGCCCCTTGTTAGGGGCGCGCCAGTAGGTGTTAACGCTTGGAGGGAATGGCAGTACAAGCGTCATGCCCTGCCCGGCATTGTTCTCTGGCTTTGGTTGAGCAATGGAGATCCCGCGGGAAACGCCGCGAGTGATAGTGATAGCCCCCTTTTTCTCCAGCGCGCGGAGGTGATCCGCCGCAGCGTTGGGAGAACTGCATCCCAGCAGCCCCGCCAGTTCGAAGTTAGTAGGTGGGAAACCATGCTCACGCTGGTATGCCACCAGAAGATCCAGAACGTGCTGCTGACGTGTGGTTAAAGTCATCATGCAGCGCTCCCCTCTAGCATGCCGCGCGCGACAGCAATAATTTCAATCGTGGGCATGCGCTCGAGCCAAAGTTGGTTAATGTGCGCTTTAAGTTCGTTTTGCTGCTGCGGTGCTAGGGCATTAGCGCCTTCAACCTGATCAAATACCAGACCAACCTCAAGCGGCCAGATGCGCGATTCTGTTCCCGGTAGTACCTGCGGCGCCGCGGCGTGTTCTTGCTTCTGTATTGGCTGCGCGGCTGGTGGCTGAGCTTTTCCCGCGGCAAAGGTGGCCAGCGCCATAGATGCACGCCCTTTTTCTTCCAGCGAGGTGCGGGGGATGTAGCTGAAACGCTCTCCGCGCCATGACTTATCGAATACAGCAATGGCAGCGCTGAACCCCGCAGATGATTCGGACGGCTGCCCCTCTTCTGGTCGGTACCACACAGGCAGATCGAAACTGATACGCCCACGAATAAAGGCGACATGATCCGCGTCTTCGGGCCACCACACTTCACCCGTTGCCGCTTTAATCAAAAAGACATAGCGCCCGCCCTGCTCCCGCATTGCCAGCGTGTGCGCAATGATGTGACGCATGCCGGTGATAGCTTGCTTTTCGTGGTACTGCGAGCGGCTGTATGGCGGGTTACCGTACCCGGCGCCGCCGAGTTCCTGCAGGCGTGCTGACCAGTCCTGCGTTAATGCGTTATCTTCCGCTGTGTACCAGGCTGGGCACTTCGAGTTATCGTCATCAGCAAACAGATCGAGAACTAACGGGCCGAACATGGCATTGATACCCCAAAACAGCAGGTCCGGAGTACGCCACTGATCGCCAACTTCCTTCAATTTGTGCGCGCTTTTGCTGCGCATTTCTGCCAGAGCCTGGCAGTAAGCATTCGTCATCATGAACGGAACCCCGTGTTCTCTGGCAGTGAATAATCAACTTTCTGGAAGCTTGCGCGGTTAGCTGGGCTGGTGGCCCATTTTCCGTTTACGCGTTCTGGACGCCCGGCAGCGGACCAGTTCGTCGCGCTCTGAAGATAGCCCGGAAAGTTTTTCGGGATAAACAAGGTCGCCGGGCGGAGATACTGCGCTTGATCGGTCTCGCGCCAGTCAGCAGTTTTGTAGTCCACCACCAGGCACAGATCCTCAACGGAGAAATTTTCGCGCAGACGGGCCCGGATGTTTTCCAGTGAGGAGCTACAGACCTGGTAGCGTGAACCGGTTGTCTGGTTCAAATGAGCCAGAACAATCTTGGCCTGATCAGTAATCACAACTTCCGGGTCTGGTTGCTCAGCAACCGGACAAGAAGGGTTTATGATCTGTTTGTGGTGATCTGAGTAATGATCTGTATAGAGAATAGATTCCGCGACTTCGCGGTTAGGGTTACGCGCTTCTGCATTTCCCGTTCCGCGATTCTGCGGAATAGGTTCCGCGACTTCGCGTTTCCCGTTCCGCGATTCTGCGGGAACCGGAGTTGAAGGGAAAAGAGCCTCAATTAACGCCTCTCCATTAATGCGGTAATGGGTCTTTTTAGTGCCGTTAACCTGCCTCTGGTCCTTCTCTACAATACCAGGCAGCCAGCGGTCACAAATCTTTTTCACCAGTCTCTGCACTTGGTCTTCAGTAACACCGTGAATCTCCGCCGCCATCTCTTTATGCTCTTTCCAAAACCAGCCATCGTTGAGGTCTGATTTACCGGACCAGAACACAAGCTGGTTCAGCACCGCGCCCAAAGCATGCGCCTGTTGATCACCGGAGAAAAAATCGAGGTACGGAACCGGAATAGTGATGCAATTCCTTTGCCCCGACAGCGATTGAACGATTTCAAATATCTGGCTCATGATCGTCCGTTATCTCCCTGAACTTTTTACGAAACAGTTCGAGTGGGCTGAAGCACTCGTGCGGGTAGCCATCGCGCAAGTAGATAACGCGTTGTGTTTCTGGCTCCCAGCGGATAACTCGGACTGGTATGCCGCGGTGGTCCCTGAACCGCCGGTTAAGTTCGCGCATAAGCGTTTTGCCATCCGGTAGTACACCCCCACAATTGAGACCGCCCGACTGTGGTTACACGGCACCCAGCGGTTTGATACTCTGCGTTCATACCGAAACAATGGAGCGCCCGGCACCGGGATCATCCTGAGTTGCGGTAAACGGTTAAAAGCCGTTAAACTGGTCATGCGGATTATTTCTCCATACACGAAGAGTTGTTCGCCAAGGCGCCCGGAGCTGCACACTCGCGGGCGTCACTCTTTTCAGCGACACAAAAAACTCGGTAAAGCAGCGTGACGTGCTCCTGGAACTTAGCGATCACCTGATAGCTGTTCTCTTCAATCTGTGCTCGTTCTTCTGCGTCAATTACCCCATCAGCAGTAGCTTTACGCACAAAAGCAGAATGGCGGCCGATCCACTCGATGGACTCCATCAGGCGCTGGTTAATGTCGGCGTTATCCACTTCATCAACGTCAGCTAACGGCACGAATACGCCTTGAGAATGACGCGCAACTGCATCAGCGATATGGTTTGAGCCACCAGCACGCTGTAGCACCATCGCCCAACCCAACGGGAAGATCTGATCCCCTTCGGTGCGCAGGCGGTTAAACAATGAGTTTTCTGTCGTTCCCAGCCATTCCGCCGCCTCGTCATATCCACCAGGCAGGTCGGTAATCGTCTTTTTAATCGCGGCCACCAGCCAGGCTGGCTGACGTTCGACTTTCCACATAGGTTCGTTACCCACTGTTGTCCCCTTCTATCTGTGGTTTCGTTTACGCTGCTGATTCGCTAGTTTTGTCATATGCCGTTGAGTCATAAACCAGCGCCCCATCGGTCTGTTTTTCAGCAAGCAAAGCGTATTGCCATGGGATGACATCCTTCCAAAGACTGACTGTTGACTTTGAAACTCCAAGCGCTTTCGCAGCAGCTGTCGCTGTGCCGAAATAGTTGATTAAATCTTGCTTTAACATGGCCCTCTCCAGAACAATTACGGTGGAGTTAAGTTTAATGTTTCAAACTAAAAATAGTCAAGAAATTAAACCCCTTTTTGTTTAATTCTTTAAACATGATTACCGAGACGATGAGCGACCGCATTGCGCGGCGCATGAAGACGCTAAAGCTCAAAAGTACCCACCTCATGGCGGCTACTGGAGCTTCTAAAGGCACTGTCAGCCAATGGGTTAACGGTGGAACCGAGCCGTCTGCAAAATACTTAAGCAAGCTTGCAGATGTTTTAGGGGTGAGCGAACGCTGGCTAACTGAAGGAGGTTTAATTGAAGAGACAATTGGCAACGCTCAGCCTGGTCCAGATCTCCGCCGCCGCGTTCCTTTGATTTCTTCCGTACAGGCAGGCCATTGGAAAGAAATGATTGAAGGTCATTGGGATGAAGTGACGCAGTGGATAGAAACAACAGCTAAAGTTTCACCTTACTCATTCTCTCTGCGAGTCTCGGGCGACTCTATGTCTGCGCCGTCAGGGAGCGGAATGTCTCTGCCTAACGGTTCAATTGTTATTGTTGATCCTGAAGTTGAGCCTGTTAACGGGCGTATTGTTGTGGCCCGTATCAATGGCACTAACGAAACAACAGTGAAAAAACTGGCGATAGATGGACCCAATATGTACCTGATGCCTCTTAACCCAGCCTTCCAGCCAATACCACTCGACTCGTCCTGTGAAATCGTCGGTGTGTGCGTACGCGTTGAAATGGATCTGCTTTAAACAAGCCTCAAACCTTCTAATTTAAAGACCAGCCCATAGCTGGTTTTTTTTCGTCCCAGCCTAATTTGTTTAATTGTTCAAACTAAAATCTTGACAGTTTTGTTTGAATCATTAAACTTAATTCCGTTAGCACTGAATACTCGCTGATGCCTTGTATCAACATTCTGGCGGCCCGTGTTTTCCCTTATGTCCACGGTCGCCGCCAGCTTTTTCAAGGCCCACAACATGAAAGCGCACTCCTTCTCTACCAGTTGTGGATGACAGGTGTGAAACAAAAACCGGAGTGCGCTTCCAGTTGTGATGTGTTCTAGCGAACTGCAGCGCCGGCCGACGCAAAGACCCGGAAATCGGCTGAGCAACAGGTACTGGTTGCCAATACCAAAACAGAGCGGCGGGAAGTAAGCGGGTTAGCGACCCGGTGTCACAACATTCAATCCCGATAAGCACCCTTGCGAGGATGTTTATCGGGACTGGAAGAGTTACCACTTGGAGACGGTCCTGATAAATGTCCTGGACAGTGGCGCTGACGACGGAGCGACAACCGAAGGTCGAATGCCCGACTGAAGGCAGTGACAGTTCGGAATTAGACGACCCTACGCGGCAATCAGAGGAAGCGCGCAGACAGCAGGGAAAGACCGCCAGACGTTCAACTGTGAAAACGGAGAGATGCCAGCTCCCTCGACGGCAGTGACGGCGGGAAGTAGACCGCTGACAGCTGGGAAAGACCAGCACACAACGATGAGGGCACTATCTGTGAATAAGCACACAAGCCAGTCAGCGCGTGATGCCCAACGATAGCTGTCAGAAGCATCATTTAGTGCTCTCTTCGTTGTGGTAATTGCGGCTATGCGCACGTGACGAGACCACCAGCTTATTCAACTTTAAAAATGAATATGTCTCTTGATTAGTGTTCGTCGCCGGGAATGGTCGCCCCGGCAGGTGGAGGCACCACCGCCACAACTTCGTGTATGGAGATAACTTACTGACGGTGGCAGCCGTCACAATGAGGTAACCATGAGTAATGATCGCATGACCGTAGTGCCCGATTTTCTGGGCGAACTGGATGCCGGCGTGTTCATGAACAAAATCGCCGCGGCGCTTAACAACACCGCGCTCGGCGTTCTGAACAACGGCAATAAGGGCAAAGTTACGCTTACCTTTGACTTTGAGCGCATGGGCAATTCCGTAGAAGAGAAGCGCGTCAAAATTAAGCACAAGCTTCAGTACGTCACCCCGACACCGCGCGGCAAGGCAACCGAAGAGGACACCACTGAAACCCCTATGTGGGTTAACAAAGGCGGCAAACTCACCATCCTGCAGGAAGATCAGGGGAACCTGTTTAGCCTCGGCGGTGAACCAGACGGAAAGCTGCGCGCGGCGAAGTAGGCCGCGATTGATTGACCACGTTTTAATTTTTCTACATCTACTTTTAAGGAATTGTTATGACCCAGCTTAATAGCGGCGCGATCCAGGACGTTCAGAAACTCATCCTCTCCGCTTACTCTTTGGATAAAGTCCGCGAGACCGCATGCCCGACAGCGCTTATCCCTGATGGTGTCAGCATTGAAAGCCTGGAGGATTTTGACCTCGAGCGCTATCGCTTCCGCGGCACGATGGAAACAACCAGCATTGACGACTTTGCCCGTTACTCCACCGGTTATTCCAGCGCTGAAACTCCGGCTCGTTGCTTCATTGATGCCGATAACATGCGCGCCCGTTCAATCTTTAACATCGGCACGCTGGCGAACCCAGGGCATGCCGATAACACCGCTCATATCGGCCTGAAAAAAACAGCGCCATTCCGCGCGTTGCTGGCGATTAACGGCGACCGACTGAACCAGAAGCAGATCGCCGAATGGCTGGAGGACTGGAAAGACTATCTGCTGGCATTCGATGCCGACGGCGACACCATGCAGATCACTCAGGCCGCCCAAGCCGTTCGCCGAGTCACCATCCAGCAGGCTACCCAATCAGATCACGAAGATGGCGATTTCACGGGTAAGAAATCGCTGATGCAAAGTATTGAAGCCAGCAGCAAAGACGTTATGCCGGTGGCGTTTGAGTTTAAGTGCGTTCCGTATGAAGGCCTGGGCGAACGCGCGTTTAGTCTGCGTAATAGCCTGCTCAAAAGCGGCGAGCCGTGTTTCGTTCTCCGTATCGTACAACTGGAAGCCCAGGAAGAAGCGATAGCCAACGAATTCCGCGATCTGCTGATCAGCAAATTCGACGGCAAGCCAGTAGAAACCTTTATCGGTAAATTCAGCGCGTAATTGCCCTGCCTTAATAGCCCTCCTCCGTGGGGGTTATTAGTGAAGCGTAATTCCGTTAATTATCGCCACCCGGCGAGGGATTCGTGCAACCAAAATCTGCGCGGTGCAGCGCGCCAATATGGAGAAAACAATGAGCTACATTCAGACATTATCCGGTAAAAAATTTAACTACCAGA
The DNA here is from genome assembly GCF_902485085.1 of uncultured Kluyvera sp. NCBI lineage: Bacteria > Pseudomonadati > Pseudomonadota > Gammaproteobacteria > Enterobacterales > Enterobacteriaceae > Kluyvera > uncultured Kluyvera sp. The sequence continues at coordinate 2,335 of NZ_CABTJS010000031.1, read as the reverse complement.
ACGCCACTATCGACGATATCGACATCGAAGATATCGCAACCGCCCTCTCCCACATTTGCCGCTTTGCCGGGCATCTGCCGGAGTTCTATAGCGTGGCCCAGCACTCTGTCCTTGTAAGCCAGATTGTCCCGCCAGAATTCGCCTTTGAAGCACTGATGCACGATGCAGCAGAGGCATATTGCCAGGATATCCCGGCACCGCTGAAAGCCCTGCTGCCAGATTATCGCCGTATCGAAACGCATGTTGATGGTCTGATCCGCTTCAAATACGACATCCCGCTTGAACAGGCGGCCGTCGTGAAATATGCAGATCTTGTCATGCCGGCGACCGAACGCCGCGATCTGGAAATCGACGACGGTTCGAAATGGGATAGCCTGGAAGGCATCCCTTGTTCTGACCTCATTCAGGTGATACCGCTCCGCCCTGGCCAGGCTTATGGCCTCTTCATGAACCGCTTTAATGAGCTGATGGAGAACCGCAAATGCGCCGCCTGAAAGTAAAAGAACTCGTGGCTGAAGCACATGCATCAGTTGCAGGACTGCCACCAGCACAAGGCCAGGTTATGCGTGAAGTGGCCTGCCGCCTTGATACAACATTCGTGGCACTGACTGAGGCTATGGATCAACTGGTGACAGCCAGAGCCGAATTAGAACAACTCCGACAAGGAGCCAAATCATGAATACCAAAATCGTAGCAATGCCAGTTGAACGCGACCAATACGGTTACTGGACTCACCCTCTTTACGAAGAGTTTTGCGATGGACGGGAGTCAATCTCCCCTGATGAGTTCAACGCCTGGCTTGTTAAGAACGGCCTCCAGTGGAAAGTAACGTACCGAGATGAGGGCGATATCGACCCTGAAGTTGATGGCTACGACATCTCAACCTGGCAGCCTGAAGCACCTGCCGGTGATGGTTGGTTTGTTGGGTCAATTCACGATACCGAAGATGGCGCTGTGTGCATCTGGTTACGCCAAGGAGCCGAGCATGAGTGAAGCGACAATTTTAGACATGTGCTGTGGCTCCCGCATGTTCTGGTTCGATAAGCAGGATGACCGCGCAATGTTCACCGACATTCGAGTTGAAGAGCATGAACTGTGTGACGGTCGCCGGCTGGTCATCAGCCCAGACCTGATTGCAGATTTTCGGGCGCTCCCGTTCGCCGATGGCATTTTCCCTGTTGTTGTGTTTGATCGGCCTCACCTTGAGCGCGTCGGTCAGACTGCGTGGATGGGTAAGAAATACGGGCGACTCAACAAAAAAACATGGCGTGCTGACATCCGCGCTGGTTTCAAAGAGGCGTTCCGCGTGTTGCGGCCACACGGCGTTCTTATCTTCAAATGGAACGAAACGCAGATCCCCGTCAGCCAGATTCTGGCGCTCACTGACGAGAAGCCAGCGATTGGCCAGCGGACTGGTAAGAACGATAAAACCCATTGGATTATTTTCGTCAAAGGCGGTGCAGCATGACAATCAACTTAACAGACCCAGCTAACCACCCGGCAAACGGACCTCTTACAGTTGAGCGCATTGAACGCGTTATCGAAGCGCTGGAGAGTTTTCTCCAGTATCGCAACGGCAGCACCTTGGACCATTTCATTGCTGATGCGGTGAAGGGGATGAGAGAGCTGCGGGAAGTTCGGAAAGCGAATGGTGAGCCGGCGATGTATTGCAGCGCAGAAACAATCGCAGCTGCAAAAGATGGTGAGCACCTATTGCGAACGCTATCGTCACCATCTGGTGAGTGCGTCATTCCGTTGTACACCGCCCCGCCAGCGCCGGTAGTTTCAGGTGAATACGGAGACGCTTATCAGGGTGCGCGTGAAGATTTGGCAATCTGGAAGCGTCGTGCACTGGAAGCGGAAAAAGAGGTTCAACGCCTCAGTGACATTAATGACTACCTCGTCAAAGAGGCGCAGGGTGAAACGCGCATGGGTGAGCCTGTAATCCGTGAGCCAGCGCAGGTGGTGCATAATGCAGACCCATCATTAAACGCCATGATGCGCGCGCTTGATGTGTTCTATGCTGATGATGACGTGCCAGAACGTGCGATGCTGGCAGCGTTCAAAATCCTTCTGGCTGATGTTCGCAGCCAGGTGCAGACAGAACCAGCCACAGACAACACCGCGCAGCAGTTCGAAGCGTTGGCAAAAGGTGACGCACAATGAACGATATCACCGCACTGATGGCGACCATGAAAGCGGCAGCAGAGAAGGCTACCGAAGCACATGAGCGACTTAGCGCTATGCCGTCAGATGGGCTATTCGATGCCTCGCTTGCAGAAAATGCACAACTTGAATCTGACATTACTGCGCTTATCGCCCATAACGACGCGTC
>NZ_CABTJS010000030.1:0-7550 GCF_902485085.1 uncultured Kluyvera sp. | reverse complement strand
CCTACGACAAATGGAATGGTTCTGAGTGGGTGACTGATGCAGACGCTCAGCATGCGGCTGACGTTGCTTCAGCAGAACAGAAAAAATCACAACTACTCGCTGAGGCAGCCGAAGAGATTGCATGGAGAAAGTATGCTGTCGATAAAGGGATCGCCACTGCTGAAGAAGAATTAGAACTTGATGTCTGGGAGATGTACCGGGTGCAGTTGATGCGTATCAAAACAGATGCCGCATCCGATATCGAGTGGCCGCCACTGCCAGGCGCATAAACGAACCTTTGAAAGAATGGCGGGCTGATGCCCGTCTTTTTTATGATTTATTTATGTGTCATGCGCTACCCATCGCCGACAAATAGCCCCTCACCAGACCAGCCAGGACAATAACACTCGCCCACTAACCACGGAGTTAACCGGATGAGTGATTTTCACCACGGCGTACAGGTGCTTGAGATTAACGACGGCACCCGCGTCATTTCCACTGTAGCAACCGCAATCGTCGGCATGGTCTGCACGGCCAGCGATGCGGATGCCGAAACGTTCCCCCTCAATGAACCGGTACTGATTACCAATGTGCAGAGCGCCATTGCGAAAGCCGGTAAAAAAGGCACGCTGGCCGCATCCCTGCAGGCCATCGCCGACCAGTCAAAGCCCGTCACCGTTGTCGTGCGCGTTGCCGAAGGTACCGGAGAAGACGCGGAAGCTCAGACCATTTCCAATATTATCGGCGGCACGGATGAGAACGGTAAATACACCGGTATCAAAGCGCTGTTGACTGCCGAAGCGGTCACCGGTGTTAAGCCGCGTATTCTCGGCGTGCCGGGCCTCGATACGCAGGAAGTCGCAACCGCCCTCGCGTCGGTCTGCATCAGTCTGCGCGCGTTTGGTTATGTCAGCGCATGGGGCTGTAAGACTATTTCCGAGGCGATAGCCTATCGCGATAATTTCAGCCAGCGCGAGCTGATGCTTATCTGGCCTGATTTCCTCGCATGGGACACCACCGCGAATGCCACCGCAACGGCCTACGCCACTGCGCGCGCACTCGGTCTGCGCGCTTATATCGACCAGACTGTCGGCTGGCATAAAACCCTGTCTAACGTCGGCGTGCAGGGCGTCACCGGCATCAGTGCCTCAGTGTTTTGGGATTTGCAGGCATCCGGCACCGATGCTGACCTGCTCAACGAGGCCGGGGTCACGACGCTGGTGCGCAAAGATGGTTTCCGCTTTTGGGGTAACCGCACCTGCTCTGATGACCCGCTGTTCCTGTTTGAGAACTACACACGCACCGCGCAGGTGCTGGCCGACACGATGGCCGAGGCGCACATGTGGGCGGTCGATAAGCCCATCACCGCATCGCTCATCCGTGACATTGTCGACGGCATTAATGCCAAATTCCGCGAGCTGAAATCTAACGGCTACATCGTGGACGGTGAATGCTGGTTCGACGAGGAATCGAACGACAAGGAAACCCTCAAGGCCGGGAAACTGTATATCGACTACGACTATACGCCGGTTCCACCACTGGAAAGCCTGACCCTGCGCCAGCGTATCACCGATAAATATCTGGTGAATCTGGCCGAATCGGTCAACAGCTAAGGAGCCTGAAACAACATGGCACTACCCCGCAAACTCAAATATCTGAACATGTTCAATGACGGCCTGAGCTACATGGGCGTTGTTGAATCCGTGACGCTGCCGAAGCTGACCCGCAAGCTCGAAAACTATCGCGGCGGCGGTATGAATGGTGCGGCGGCGATTGACCTCGGCCTCGACGACGATGCGCTCACCGTCGAATGGTCTGTCGGTGGCCTGCCCGATGTGGCGCTGTGGGCGCAGTACGCCGCGCCGGGAGCTGACGCCGTGCCGCTGCGTTTTGCTGGATCCTACCAGCGCGACGACACCGGCGAAATCATCGCGGTCGAGGTGGTCATGCGTGGCCGTCACAAAGAAATCGACGGCGGTGAGAATAAACAGGGTGAAAACACCTCGACCAAACTGTCGACCGTTTGCACCTACTACCGCCTCACGATTGATGGTAGTGACGTCATCGAAATCGACACCGTCAACATGGTCGAGAAGGTGAACGGCGTCGACCGTCTGGAACAGCACCGCCGCGCAATCGGGCTGTAATTCCCTGACCGGTCAGCACTGTTGGCCGGTTATTAATCCCCATTCAGAGCAGAGAAAAACATCATGGCAAGAGCACCACGTAAAACCGCTGAATTTGTTGATACGGCTGGCAATGAAATTGACACCGTAAACCCGAACGTCGTGACCCTCGACAAGCCGATTAAGCGCGCCGGTCAGACTATTGATAAAGTCACCCTGATTGAGCCGAACGCCGGTACCTTGCGCGGTGTCAGTCTGGCGGCGGTGGCGCAGTCCGAAGTTGATGCGCTGATTAAAGTCCTGCCGCGCATGACCTATCCCGCGCTCACCACGCAGGAATTAGCCGCGATGAACCTGCCAGATATGCTGTCGCTGGCCGCTAAGGTGATTGGTTTTTTGTCACCGGCTTCGGCGGAATAGATTTCCCGCCTGACCTGTCGACCGATGACCTGATGGCGGATATTGCAGTGATATTTCACTGGTCGCCATCAGAGCTCTATTCCCTGAGCCTGACCGAGCTCATCACATGGCGCGAAAAGGCGCTGCAGCGTAGCGGAAACAACAATGAGTAATAACCTGAGGCTTGAGGTATTGCTGAAAGCGGTCGACCAGGCGACCCGACCGCTTAAATCCATCCAGACCGCGAGTAAATCCCTGTCGGGTGATATTCGCGACACACAAAAAGGGCTGCGTGACCTGAATGGTCAGGCGTCAAAAATCGACGGCTTTCGTAAGGCAAGCGCTCAACTGGCCGTGACCAGTCAGTCGCTTGAGAAAGCAAAACGCGAGGCCGGTGAGCTGGCCGTGCAGTTTAAAAACACCACCAGTCCGACCCGCGCGCAGGCGCAGGCACTCGAAGCGGCAAAGCGTGCCGCCTCTGAGCTGCAGGCGAAATACAACAGCCTGAGAACGTCGGTACAGCGCCAGCGCTCCGAGCTGATGCAGGCCGGTATCAATACCCGCACTCTGTCTGCCGATGAGCGTCGGCTCAAAACCTCCATCAGCGAAACGACGTCGCAGCTTAATCGACAGCGCGAGGCACTGGCACGCGTCAGTGCGCAGCAGGCGAAATTAAGCCGGGTGAAAGAGCGATATAAATCAGGTAAAGAGCTTGCCGGTAACATGGCTGCAGCCGGTGCTGCCGGGGTCGGTATCGCGACAGCGGGAACGATGGCCGGGGTTAAATTACTGATGCCCGGTTATGACTTTGCGCAGAAAAATTCCGAGCTGCAGGCCGTGCTCGGGGTCGATAAGCAGTCGCCAGAAATGCAGGCGCTACGCAAACAGGCGCGCCAGCTCGGCGACAATACTGCAGCCTCTGCCGATGATGCCGCCAGTGCGCAGATTATCATCGCAAAAGGTGGCGGTGATGCTGAAGCTATAGCGGCCATGACGCCTGTGACTCTCAACCTGTCACTTGCGAACAGGAAAACAATGGAGGAAAACGCGCAACTATTGATGGGGACAAAAGCCGCCTTTCAGCTTTCTAATGACGCTGCTGCACATATCGGTGATGTTCTTTCAACCACGATGAACAAAACCACCGCTGATTTTCAGGGGCTAAGTGACTCATTAAGTTACCTTGCCCCTGTTGCGAAAAATGCCGGGGTGAGTCTTGAACAAGCGGCGGCGATTACCGGCACACTTCACGATAATAACATCAGGGGGTCAATGGCTGGGACGGGCGGCGCGGCTGTTATAACAAGGCTACAGGCACCAACAGGCAAAGCATATGATGCCCTAAAAGAGTTGGGTGTTAAAACCTCGGACAGAAAAGGCAATACGCGCCCATTATTTACCATCTTGAAAGAAATGCAGGCCAGTTTTGAGCGCAACAAGCTCGGCACTGGTCAGAAAGCAGAATATGTGAAAACCATATTCGGCGAGGAGGCTATGAAATCCGCAAGTGTGCTGATGGCGGCAGCGGCCAGCGGAAAACTCGATAAACTCACCGCGACGATAAAAGCCTCGGACGGTAAAACCGAGGAACTGGTCAAGGTTATGCAGGATAACCTCGGCGGCGACTTCAAGGAGTTCCAGTCAGCTTATGAGGCAGTCGGCACTGACCTCTATGACCAGCAAGATAGTTCATTGCGCAAACTTACCCAAACCGCCACGCAGTATGTGTTAAAACTCGACAACTGGATCAAAGATAACAAGGAATTGGCAGAAACTATCGGCATCATTGCCGGTGGCGCGCTGGCGCTGATTGGTATCATCGGCGGCATTGGTCTCGTTGCGTGGCCGGTTGTAATGGGGATTAATGCCATTATCGCCGCTGCTGGCGTGCTGGGTACGGTCTTTACTGTCGTCGGTAGTGCCATTGCGACAGCGCTCGGTGCGATTACCTGGCCGATAGTGGCCGTCGGTGCGGCGATTGTGGCCGGGGCTCTACTCATCCGCAAATATTGGGAGCCCATCAGCGCATTTTTTTCGGGGGTGATTGAGGGCATCATGAGCGCCTTTGCACCGGTCGGGGAAATGTTCGCTCCACTGGCTCCAATCTTTGACGGACTCGGTGAGAAACTGCGCGGCGTCTGGCAATGGTTTAAAGACCTGATTGCACCGGTCAAGGCAACGCAGGAGACGCTTGATAGCTGCAAAAATGTCGGTGTTATTTTTGGGCAGGCGCTGGCCGATGCGCTGATGTTGCCTCTGAATATTTTCAATAAGCTGCGCGGTGGTCTTGATGTAATTCTCGAAAAGCTCGGCCTCGTAAAAAAGGAATCGAGCGGTATTGATACGGAAACGGCAAAAACGCCGCCGGTTGGTCAGGGTGGAGGATATATTCCGACAACCAGCTCGCTTGGTGGATATCAGGCTTATCAGCCTGTCACGGCTCCCGCCGGTCGTACCTATATTGACCAGAGCAGCCCGACCTATCAAATAAACCTGCCGGGTGGCGGCGCGCCGGGTGGTCAATTGGGTAACCAGTTGCAGGATGCGTTAGAAAAATATGAACGCGACAAGCGAGCCAAAGCCCGCGCTAGCATGATGCACGATTAAGGAGGCTGATGATGATGCTTGCTCTTGGAATGTTTGTGTTTGAACGTCGCACCCTGCCTTATCAGTCGATGCAGCACTCGAAGAATTACCGCTGGGCGTCTAATGACCGGGTCGGCAAACCTCCTGCGTATCAGTTTCTCGGCGAGGGGGAAAACGCGATCCAGCTTGCCGGTACGCTTTACCCTGCCATTACTGGCGGTCGTATATCTCTGCTGGCTGTCGAACTGATGGCCGACGAGGGCAGAGCTTGGCCGCTGATTGAGGGAACCGGCAATATCTTCGGGATGTATATCGTCGAGACGGTGTCGACCACGCATACCGAGTTTTTCAGCGACGGCGCGGCCAGAAAGATTGATTTCACCCTTTCGCTGAAACGGATCGACGAATCACTGACGGCAATGTTTGGCGACCTGAATAAGCAGGCCAGCGAGCTTCTCGGCTCTGCTGGTAATCTGACTGATAAGCTGCAGGGTACGCTCGGAGGGCTGACCGCATGATTACGGGCATGACCATTGACGCCGGTACCAGCATTGCACCGGCATTTATGCTGACGCTGAACAGCCAGGACATTACCAGCAATTTTAGTGACCGGCTGATTTCTCTCACCATGACCGACAACAGGGGATTTGAGGCTGACCAGCTCGACATTGAGCTCAACGACACCGACGGCAAAGTCGAGTTACCCCTGCGCGGGGCGGTGCTGACGTTGTGGCTTGGCTGGCAGGGTTCGGCGCTTCTGAATAAGGGCGATTTCACGGTCGATGAGATTGAGCATCGGGGCGCGCCTGATACCCTGACCATCCGGGCGCGTAGTGCAGACTTTCGCGGAACGCTCAATTCACGGCGTGAAGAGTCATGGCACGACACCACCCTCGGTGAGCTGGTCAGCACCATTGCAAAGCGCAATAAACTGACGGCCAGTGTCGCGGATTCGCTGAAAAAAATACCGGTACCGCATATCGACCAGTCGCAGGAGTCCGACGCCGTATTTCTGACCCGGCTGGCTGACCGCAATGGGGCGGCGGTGTCAGTGAAAGCGGGTAAACTCCTGTTTCTGAAAGCCGGTAGTGCGATGACGGCCAGTGGCAAGCCCGTCCCGCAAATGACCCTGACCCGCGGCGATGGCGACCGTCATCAGTTTGCCATTGCTGACCGTGGGGCTTACACCGGCGTAACAGCAAAATGGTTGCACACAAAAGACCCGAAGCCGCAAAAGCAAAAAGTGACGCTGAAACGTAAGCCAAAAGAGAAGCACCTGCGCGCACTGGAGCACCCAAAAGCAAAGCCGGTCAGCAAAAAGACAAAGGCCAAAAAAGAGCCGGAGGCGCGCGAGGGTGAGTATATGGCCGGTGAGGCCGATAACGTGCTGGCGCTGACGACTGTCTACGCTTCTAAGGCGCAGGCGATGCGCGCCGCTCAGGCTAAGTGGGATAAGCTGCAGCGAGGCGTTGCGGAGTTTTCAATTACGCTGGCGCTTGGCAGGGCTGATTTATTCCCTGAGACCCCGATGCGTGTGTCAGGGTTTAAGCGCGTCATAGACGAGCAATCTTGGTTAATCAGTAAAGTGACTCACAATCTGAATAATAATGGCTACACGACGGGCTTAGAGCTTGAGGTTAAACTCTCTGATGTGGAGTACAGCTCAGAGGAAAGTGAGAGTTGAAAAAGCAAATCATAATTTGCAAATGCAATTTAAGAGTTTATTATTCCCTCAGATACGCCAGCAGGGGGAATAATTATGATGCACTGCCCGTTATGCCAAAACGCCGCGCATGCTCGCACTAGCCGGTACCTTAGCACCGAAACGAAAGAACGTTATCACCAGTGCCAAAACATCAATTGCGGATGTACATTTATAACTTTTGAGACGCTATCAAGATTTATTGTGAAGCCGGGCGCTGTTGACCCTGCCCCTCCTCATCCCGTTAGAAACCAGCAACAGCAACTTTGGCTTTAACCTGCTTCGGCAGGTTTTTTTATATCTGCCGCCATCGCGCCAATCTCTGCCGCCAACTTGCCGCCATCGCCAATAAAAAAGGGGTTAGCAAATAGCTAACCCCTTGTTTTATAACACGCTTTGGATGTAGCGCGAATGCGTTATCAGTTAAGACGCTCTTTGATACGAGCAGACTTACCAGTGCGCTCACGCAGGTAGTACAGTTTAGCTTTACGTACAGCACCACGACGTTTAACAGCAATGCTGTCAACAACTGGAGAGTGAGTCTGGAAGACACGCTCAACGCCTTCGCCGTTGGAAATTTTACGAACAGTGAATGCAGAGTGCAGACCGCGGCTACGAATAGCGATAACCACGCCCTCAAATGCCTGCAGACGTTTTTTGGAACCTTCAACAACCCATACTTTCACTTCCACGGTATCACCCGGACGGAAGGAAGGTACGTCCTGCTTCATCTGTTCTTGTTCAAGTTGCTTAATAAT
>NZ_CABTJS010000029.1:0-24722 GCF_902485085.1 uncultured Kluyvera sp. | reverse complement strand
CCGTTACGCACCACCCCGTCAGTAGCTGAACAGGAGGGACAGCTGATAGAAACAGAAGCCACTGGAGCACCTCAAAAACACCATCATACACTAAATCAGTAAGTTGGCAGCATCACCGAGCACCAATACAACTTTAGCCAACGTAGCCAATAATGCTGAGGTTGGGAAGAGTAAGTCTAAAAACCATAAAGGAATTAATTATTTCTATTCTGTATTAGTCATAACGTTATCATTGGTCGTCGTCTTGATGAGTCTTTTAGTCCGTGAAAAAACGCACTTACTTGACGAGAATAACCCCATTGAGAAATTATCGACTTATCATCTGTTTGATTTTAAAAACTGCCCTGTTTATACCACTCAGAAAAATACAGATTCATTATCTGAAAATAAAAAAGACATTTTCATAAAAATGGTCACTAAAGAGGGACTATCTTGCCTGCCAGGGACAGTATTTCTTTACCAGGTATCAGAGTCATACCTTTATGGTAAGGAAGGCCGGGTGTTTATTAACCGCTGTACAACAAACAGTGATGGTTTTATTTCATGTTTGAATTACTACTGGAATGGTTATGAACAAAGTCAGTAACCCGGTGATGTATTTAACCGCTATCATTGCGATAGCCTCACTTCTGCTGTCGGCATACTTGCTCTTCACGCGTCAACCGCGAGGCAGCATGAATGTCGATTGTTCAACTATGCTACAAATGGCCTATAAAGACCCTGACCTAACGGCCACCATCGATCTCACCTTCCGATTGCACCGAAACCATACTGGACAGGTTGCCCTGAGTGGGAAAATCAAACAAGACGATCGTACCCAGACTATCTCAAGAACGATGTTATTTGACTACGAGGTGAAGACGCCGGGTGAGATCTCATTAGATAACATGCGCTATGCCAAAAACCTGAAAGATTCAGTAACGGACGATGAGTTCAAGATGAATTTCTTTTATGTTCCCGATGGGCAAAAAAGAACCATAAAAATACGCGCCACCCGAAACGCCTATCTTATTGAAAACCTGCACTCCCCCGTTTTTCTATGTGTAAATACAAAGTTGTAGTATGAAGCGCCTGGACCGTTACAAAGATTCAGGCGGGAAAACGTGGAAAAAAAACTGGCCATATAACGACCAGTTTTATAGGCGTTTGCCGAAGAAATCAGAAGCGGTAACCGGCGGAGAACATAAACACCCACGGATCCAGTCTGGTGCTGACGCTCTGGTTCACGCCATTCGCTTTAAACTTCACGTTGGTGTCGATATCCATATACCAGACCGACATGTTCAGCAGCCAGTCGCGGTTAATCAGATAATCCAGACCCACCTGCCCTGCGGCTCCCCAGGAGTCGTCGAGGCTCAGATCAGAAAGTCCTGCCTTTTTACCGGTGTCGTTAAAGTCGTTATCAAAGAAGGTGGTGTAGTTGATGCCCGCGCCGATGTACGGACGTACCTTGCTTTGCGCGTCGCCAAAGTACCACTGCGCCATCAGCGTCGGTGGCAGATGATGGACGGTCGCGATATCACCGGTAGGGCCGGTCCCTACTTTGTGACGAAACGGTGTCGCTGCCAGCAGTTCAATACCAATATTCTCCGTCGCCATATAGGTAAATGTCAGCCCTAATTGCGTATTGTTGCTGACATTAAAGCCACCGAGACTGCCCAGAACATTATCAGAGCCTTCTGTCGGTCTGACCGTCGCAGAACCCGCACGAATGAAAAATTCTCCCGCCTCGTGCGCCCAGACGCCGCTTGAAAAGGTACTCAAAACTAATGCAGCCATTGCTAACTTCTTCATATCCATTTCCTCGTTATGGTTTTTTCTAGCGCGGAGAATATACCTATAACGGAGTGCTTTTTGCTCGAGATAAGTCACACCAAATCATTAGTTTTAACATTTATTGATCTAGATTAATTTTTTGCCCACATCGAATTCACAGAATTTATATCCACATCAATTTCATAAATTTCACGCAAATGATTTAACGCCGCACTCTTACAGTGATGAATGGAACAGTCTGATTTTTATACTAATTACTCTATTTATGTTGGCCAATCGCTCTAATCAGGAATGGAATCCGCCGTCAATGAGGGTCTGACTTCAAGCCCCTGTTCGATCACGGCCCGCGTTAGCCATTCCTGCCCGAACGTGGAGATAAAATGGATGAATCAAGCAGCAGGACTCTCTGACACCCACGCCCTGAGTTCCTTTTTACAAAGATATACTTAGCGCAGCTGGCGTAGGGAGTGCTACGGCCACGCGATTTGCGGTACAATTGCCGGCTAATCAACACCTGCCATACTCAAGGAGAGTGCATGTCTATCACGGCGCAGTCCGTATACCGTGACACGGGTAATTTTTTCCGTAATCAGTTCGTCACCATCTTACTGATTGCTTTGCTCTGTTCATTTATCACCGTAGTGCTCGGCCATGCCTTTTCTCCGAGCGACGATCAGCTGGCGATGCTGACCACTGGGGATAATCTGGCGGGCAGCACCGGTCTGTTCGATCTGGTACAGAACATGACTCCAGAGCAGCAGCAAATCCTGCTACGCTCCTCTGCGGCTTCAACCTTTTCTGGGCTCATCGGTAATGCGGTTCTCGCGGGTGGGATCCTGCTGCTTATCCAGTTAATCTCCGCCGGACACCGCGTGAGCGCTCTGCGCGCTATCGGCGCAAGCGCGCCGGTGCTGCCGAAAATGTTTGTGCTTATTTTTCTCAGCACTTTCTTGATCCAGATGGGCATGATGTTGGTTATCGTCCCAGGTATTCTGCTGGCTATCGTGCTGGCGTTCGCGCCGATTATCATGGTGCAGGATAAACTTGGCGTGTTCTCTGCCGTTCGCATCAGTACGCGTCTGGGTTGGGCTAATTGGCGCCTTATCGCACCGGCAGTTATCGGCTGGATGCTGGCAAAAACGCTGCTGCTGCTTCTGGCATCCAGCTTTGCCGTACTCACTCCTTATCTCGGCGCCGTGGTGATCAATACCCTTAGCAACCTCGTTTCGGCTTTGTTGCTGATCTATTTATTCCGCGTGTATATGCTTATTCGTCAATAAACTGATGCTGCCCATCGGTGGGCAGCGCTGAACTACGGAATCGAAGTATGAAGCAGTTTCTGGATTTCTTACCGCTGGTTGTCTTCTTTGCGTTCTATAAGATTTATGACATCTATGCGGCCACCAGCGCGCTGATCGTCGCCACTGCGGTGGTGTTGATTTACAGCTGGGTGCGCTACCGCAAAGTTGAAAAAATGGCGCTTATCACCTTTATTCTGGTGGCAGTGTTTGGCGGCCTGACTATCTTCTTCCATAACGATGAGTTTATTAAATGGAAGGTGACGGTGATTTACGCCCTCTTCGCTGGCGCGCTGCTGGTGAGCCAGTGGGTGATGAAAAAGCCGCTTATCCAGCGCATGCTGGGCAAAGAACTCACCCTGCCGGAAACCGTGTGGTCGCGGCTGAACCTGGCCTGGGCAGTATTCTTTATCTTGTGCGGCGTAGCCAATATCTACATCGCCTTCTGGTTGCCGCAGGAAATCTGGGTAAACTTTAAGGTGTTTGGCTTAACCGCTCTGACGCTGGTGTTCACCGTGCTGAGCGGCGTTTACATCTATCGTCATATGCCGCAAGACGACCATAAGTAAGTACAGAGAAGAACCATGACTCAACAAAATGACGCGCCTCAGGGTGAGCTGGTATTACGCACTTTAGCGATGCCTGCGGATACCAATGCCAACGGTGATATTTTTGGCGGTTGGCTGATGTCGCAAATGGATATTGGCGGCGCCATTATGGCAAAAGAAGTCGCCCATGGCCGCGTAGTGACCGTGCGCGTGGATGGTATGACCTTCCTGCGCCCGGTTGCGGTGGGTGATGTGGTGTGCTGTTACGCGCGCTGCGTAAAACGTGGCAATACGTCAGTCACTATCAACATAGAAGTGTGGGTGAAGAAAGTGTCGTCGGAGCCGATTGGCCAGCGCTACAAGGCCACCGAAGCGCTGTTTATCTACGTCGCGGTCGACCCGCAAGGTAAGCCTCGCGCTATCCCAAGTGCATAAAACAACAAGCCCGGCAATCTATCGCCGGGCTTGTTGTTTGTAGGCCGGATAAGCAAAGCGCCATCCGGCAGCATGGCCAACCTTAGAGGAAACCCAACACCTTCAGCACAAAGTAGCCAATCACGATAATGATAATCGGCAAAATATAGAGCGGGAAAAACTGCACCAGAATCGTGTGACGCGGCACTTCGACTCGTGCTTCCAGCGCTTCACGGCTCAGCCCTTCCGCCCCTTTCGCTTTCTCCAGGATAAGCTGATCGTTCACCCCTTCCCGCAAATACTTCGCCTGACGCGACATACGTGCACCGGAATCCTGCAGCGCCAGCGCAACAAAGATCAGCGCATAGATAATCCAGAACATAATATTCAGGCCGTTATGGAAATCCGGCTGCGGTGAGTTGTACCAAAAGATATTTAAGAATGGCGTATTGAAACGCATCATTTCGACCATCACGTGCACGAAGTCCATCATGACGGCATCGATTCCCGGCTGTTTAGCGCTGTGCTCGTACATGAATTTGAGTACGGAAATCAGCGTTGAAATCACTGCAGGAATAAAAATCACCCACCCGGCGATACGCTTCAGGATGGCAATGCGTCCAGCTTGTTGATACGTCATGGGTTCCCCTTGTTAAGACGCCTACGCTCGGGCTAAGTGCTTATTTAGTCTACCCGCTGAAGGTGACTTTCGCCCGACTTTACGCGCGATATGATATACCATTGCTGCACTCGATACCCTAAAGGAGAGGTAGTTATGTCCACCGAGCGTCAAATACGTGCCGCGATTTTCGATATGGATGGCTTATTGATTGATTCAGAACCGCTGTGGGATCGTGGTGAACACGAAGTCCTGAGCGAGTTGGGGGTAGACTTCACCCGCCGTCATGAGCTTCCGGATACCCGCGGTCTGCGTATCGATCTGGTCGTGGATCTCTGGTTCGGGCAACAACCATGGACGGGGCCGGATCGCGCAACCGTCGTTGAGCGCATTATCAGCCGCGTTATCTCCCTCGTGGAAGAGACGCGTCCGCTGCTGCCGGGCGTACGTGAAGCGGTAGCGCTTTGCAAAGCTCAGGGGCTGAAGGTCGGTCTCGCCTCCGCATCGCCGCTCTATATGCTGGAAAAAGTGCTGACCATGTTCGACCTGCGTGACCAGTTCGATGCGCTGGCTTCCGCCGATAAGCTGGATTACAGCAAGCCGCACCCGCAGGTCTACCTTAACTGTGCGGCACAGCTCGGCGCCAGCCCGCTCAACTGCGTGGCGCTGGAAGATTCTGTTAACGGGATGATTGCCAGCAAAGCCGCACGCATGCGCTCTATCGTGGTTCCCGCGGCTGAAAGCCAACTTGACCCGCGTTTCAGCCTGGCCGATATCAAACTGTCTTCCCTCGAATCCCTCACCCGCGAAAATCTTCTTGGGTAATGGTTGTGCGGGCATACATTATGCCCGCAAATGATAACCACCTCATAAAAATGAAACGCTGTTTTATTTTTATTTGAATTTTCGACTACGCCCTTCTATGCTTTCGTCTGTAGGTCATTCTCATAACGATAAAAACCGCATACAGGGGTCGACATGATTCTTAACGCATTTAATCTGCAAGGCAAAGTGGCGCTCGTCACTGGGTGTGATAAAGGTCTGGGTCAAGGCATGGCGCTGGGGCTCGCCGAAGCCGGGTGCGATATTGTGAGCGTCAGCCGTCGGGTGCCGCAGGAAACCGCCGAAAAAGTGGCGGCGCTGGGCCGACGTTTATACGCGATTCAGGCCGACCTGAGTCAGGCAGAAAGCATCGCTGATATTGTGCCTGCGGCCGTTGCCGCGGCTGGCCGCATTGATATCCTGGTCAACAATGCCGGGACTATCCGCCGGGAAGACGCACTCACCTTTAGTGAAAAAGACTGGGATGAGGTGATGAATCTGAACATCAAATCGGTGTTCTTTCTCTCACAGGCCGTTGCCAGGCAGTTCATGAAGCAAGGTGACGGCGGAAAAATTATTAATATCGCCTCGATGCTCTCTTTCCAGGGCGGCATTCGTGTGCCATCCTACACCGCCTCAAAAAGCGGCGTCCTCGGCATCACCCGCCTGCTGGCGAATGAATGGGCGCAGCACCAGATTAACGTTAACGCGATTGCGCCAGGGTATATGGCCACCAACAATACCCAACAGCTGCGTGAAGACGCCGACCGCAGCAAAGCGATCCTGGACCGTATTCCGGCAGGCCGCTGGGGGTCGCCAGACGATCTGAAAGGCCCGGTGGTCTTCCTCGCCTCATCCGCCTCTGATTATATTAATGGCTACACCATTGCCGTCGACGGTGGTTGGCTGGCGCGTTAATTTTTTGACAAAGAGTTACACTGTAACCTCTTCCGCCTACTGTATAAAAACCCTATACTGTATGAATTTACAGAATAACGGGTTTTATCATGACGGCGGAAGGTCATCTGCTCTTTTCCATCGCCTGCGCGGTGTTTGCTAAAAATGCCGAGCTTACGCCAGTTCTCGCTCAGGGGGACTGGTGGCATATCGTGCCGTCGGCGATATTGACCTGTCTGCTGCCAGATATTGACCACCCGCGTTCTCTGCTTGGGCAGCGGCTCAGTTGGTTATCGAAACCCATCGCCCGACTCTGCGGCCACCGCGGGTTCACCCACAGCCTGCTCGCCGTTTTTGGCGCGCTGACGTTGTTCTATCTGAAAGTACCCGATAGCTGGATTGTTCCGGCCGATGCGCTTCAGGGGATGGTGCTGGGCTATCTCAGCCATATTCTGGCTGACATGCTGACCCCTGCTGGCGTGCCGCTGCTCTGGCCATGCCGCTGGCGTTTCCGCCTGCCCATTCTCGCCCCGCGCAAAGGCAACCAGCTTGAGCGCGTGCTGTGCATGGCGCTGTTCGCCTATGCCGTCTTTATGCCGCAGTCCCTGCCGGATAACGGCGCGGTCCGTTGGTCTTCCTCAATGATTAATTTGCTGCAAACGGACTTCAACCGCTTTATCGGTCGCCACGTTGAGCAATAATCCAGCGAAAATCACACTTTTGGCATAATCAATTCCATTTGGATATAAGCGGACTAATACACTTCTGTTAACCTTCTCACATCCAGACAAATCTTTACGGATTTGATCTAAAAAACACACGTCGCGGCTGTCTTTATTGCCGCTGAACGCCGTGGATAATACTTCAGGAGAACGGGGATGAATTTTCCATTAATAGCGAACGTTATTGTGTTCGTGGTACTGCTGTTTGCGCTGGCGCAAACGCGCCATAAGCAGTGGAGTCTGGCTAAAAAAGTACTGGTCGGTTTGGTTATCGGCGTGGTCTTTGGCCTTGCGCTACAGATGATTTACGGTTCCGACAACCCGGTGCTGAAAGATTCTATTCAGTGGTTCAACATTGTCGGCAACGGCTATGTGCAACTGCTGCAAATGATCGTGATGCCGCTGGTCTTCGCCTCAATTCTGAGCGCTGTAGCCCGTCTGCATAACGCCTCTCAGCTCGGTAAAATCAGCTTCCTGACCATCGGTACGCTGCTGTTTACCACGCTGATTGCCGCGCTGGTCGGTGTGCTGGTTACAAACCTGTTTGGTCTGACCGCTGAAGGTCTGGTTCAGGGTACGGCAGAAACCGCGCGTCTGAACGCCATTCAGAGCAACTACGTTGGTAAAATTGCCGACTTGAGCGTGCCACAGCTGCTGCTCTCCTTCGTGCCGAAAAACCCGTTTGCTGACCTGACCGGCGCTAACCCAACTTCTATTATCAGCATTGTTATCTTCTCCGCATTCCTCGGCGTCGCCGCGCTGAAGCTGCTGAAAGACGATGAGCCGAAAGGCAAACGCGTACTGACCGCTATCGATACCCTGCAAGGTTGGGTCATGAAGCTGGTTCGCCTGGTGATGCAGCTGACGCCTTACGGCGTACTGGCGCTGATGACCAAAGTCGTTGCTGGTTCTAACCTGCAGGACATCATCAAGCTGGGCAGCTTTGTTGTCGCCTCTTATCTGGGCCTGATCATTATGTTCGTGGTACACGGCCTGCTGCTGGGTGCTAACGGCGTCAGCCCGCTGAAGTATTTCCGTAAAGTCTGGCCGGTGCTGACTTTCGCATTCACCAGCCGTTCCAGCGCCGCTTCTATTCCGCTGAACGTGGAAGCACAGACCCGTCGTCTGGGCGTGCCGGAGTCTATCGCCAGCTTCTCTGCATCCTTTGGTGCTACTATTGGTCAGAACGGCTGTGCTGGCCTCTACCCGGCAATGCTGGCGGTGATGGTTGCGCCAACCGTAGGCATTAACCCGCTGGATCCGGTGTGGATTGCTACCCTTGTTGGCATCGTGACCGTTAGCTCTGCCGGTGTTGCAGGCGTGGGCGGTGGTGCCACTTTCGCGGCGCTGATCGTGCTGCCAGCGATGGGTCTGCCGGTGACGCTGGTTGCGCTGCTGATTTCCGTTGAACCGCTTATCGATATGGGCCGTACCGCGCTGAACGTGAGCGGTTCGATGACTGCCGGTACTCTGACCAGCCAGTGGCTGCGCCAGACCGACAAAGACGTGTTGAATAGCGAAGAAGACGCAGAGTTAGCCCACCGCTAACCTGCAGCCCGGCCGAGCGAAAGCGACGCCGGGGAGACTCCGGAGTCGGCATTACGCCTCGTCCGGGCTACAAAAAAACCGCTGGTTTGTATGCCAGCGGTTTTTTTATATCGGTATCACGCCATTACGCGTCTATCTCCCCTTCCTGCCGCATCTGCACCGCCCAACGCTGGGCCGACTCCGGAATGGTGAACGCCTGAGAGCGACAAAACGCGCTGCCCATCAGCACAAACGCCACGTACTTGCCGCGCAGTAACCAGACATCGCGAAAGCCTTCGACTTTCACAGCGTGATCGGGCGGAGCGGGTTCAGTACGCGGTACATAGCTGATAATCTGCCGTTTTTGTTGGCGAAGCGGTTTCATAAGCAGTTAAATTCACAATCAGTAATAGCAAAAGCAGGAAAGTCTTATGATAGCAGGATTCACCCGAGCGCGTCATACACAAAAAAGCCCGGCAGGAACGCTGCCGGGCAAGGGTTGAGGGGGTAAAACATCACTCTTCTTACACGTCGCGGTAGGTCCCGAGACGATAACCTCGTTCAGCAATCGCGTACTTCAGTGATTCAGAGGTCAGCACATCCAGTTCATCCAGACGCGGGTAGCAATACGCGCTGCCCATAATCGTCCGGTCGACAAACGCCGGATGGCACATCACTTCCAGAGATTGCTCATTACGTGCCATTGAGCTATCCAGCACCTTCAGGAACAGCGCTTCCGATACGGCATCACCGTAGAACTCACTGCTAAAGCTTTCGGTACTGCGCAGCCCTTCCGGTAACTCAAACGGATACGGAATAGTGCGGTCAACGCGTAACGCAATGCCTTTCGATTTCGCAAACTCGGCCACCAGCGGGAAAATTTGCGGGATCATGTGCACATGGTGATGACTATCAAAATGCGTCGGCTCGGCATCGAACAGGTCGATAAAGCGACGATATTGACACTCCAGCTCATGGGCAATTTCATCCATCGGCAACGAGTCCTCTTCCGCCATCTGCCAGATCCACTTGCCCAGTTTCCCCTCGCGGGTCAGTCCAGGCATCGGCGACAGCGGCTCGCCCAGCGTCAGCACAAAGTGCATCCCCACGGCAAGTTCCGGCGTACGGCGGCTCATACGAGCCGCGTGGTCGATAGCCGCACCGTTAACCAGCGCGGTTGTCGAGGTGACCAGACCATGTTTACAGGCATCGATAATGCCGTAGTTCTGCCCCTTGCTCAGACCATAATCGTCGGCATTAACGATTAACAAACGTTCCATCATGCCTCCTGTCACTGTTTCAGTTTCTCCACGGTGGCAGCGAAGTTCGGCAGCCATTCTTCATGCGCCAGAATCATCTCGCGAGCCAGCACCTCTGCATCTTTATCAGAGTGGATGAGCGGGCTTAAGTTCAGCGCCAGCAGCACATCGTTAAACTCACCGCTCAGCGCAGCCTGGCTTGCCGCCACTTCGAAACCTTTGATGGTGTGGATAAGACCCAGCACTTTCTCATCAAAATGGGTCACGCGCGGGTGCGGTTTTGCACCATCACGGCCCAGAATGGAGGTCACTTCGATAGACCAGTCTGCCGGGATATTATCAATATGGCCGTGGTGCGGAATGTTGACGTAGTGTTCAGTCTGCTTATCGTTGTAGATAGCGTTGATCACTTCGCACGCCGCATCGGAGTAGTACGCCCCACCGCGCAGTTCCAGCTCTTTTGGCTTCACGTTCAAGTCCGGATTTTTGTACAGTTCGAAGAGCTGCTTCTCGACTTTCTGCACTACCTGAGCACGCGCGCCGCCTTTGTAGTATTCGCCCATTTCAATCGCCAGCATCTCTTTTTGCTTGAAGTAGTACAGCAGATAAGAGCACGGCAGCAGGTTCAGGGAGCGCAGGAGTCCTTCGCTGAACGGCATATCGAAGATGTTTTTCACGGTATTCGCCGACAGCGTACCGGAGGCCACGCCGTCCAGCAGTTCCGCAAAGCGAGACTCGCCGTTCACCAGCACATCGCGGACGAACACCATGTGGTTCAGGCCAAACAGGTCGATAGAGAGGTCGTCTTTCTCGGTCAGGCGCAGCACGTCGGTGAAGAACATTTTCATACCGATTGGAATGTTGCACACGCCGATAAAACGTTTGAAATTGGTGTGACGGTAAACCGCTTCTGTCACCATCCCAGCCGGGTTGGTAAAGTTGATAACCCACGCATCCGGGCAGACTTCCTGAACATCTTTAATGATGTCGAAAATCACCGGAATGGTGCGCAGGCCTTTAAACAGGCCACCCGCACCGTTGGTTTCCTGGCCCAGATAACCGTGGCTCAGCGGAATACGTTCGTCTTTTTCACGGGCTTTCAGCTGGCCAACACGCAGCTGAGTGGTAACAAAATGGGCACCTTCGAGCGCTTCGCGGCGGTTCAGCGTCTTATAGACCTTCATCGGCACGCCCGCTTTTTCCACCATGCGCTCGCACAGCGCGTGGATAATATCCAGCTTCTCCTGGCCGCCTTCGACGTCAACCAGCCACAACTCCGTTACCGGCAGCTCATGATAACGTTTAAGAAAACCTTCCAGTAATTCAGGTGTATAGCTGCTACCACCACCAATAGTAACGACTTTCAATTTCTGGCTCATACTTTTCTCCCTCGAGATCCACAAGCTAAACGTGGCTTACCCGCCGCATAATATACGGTGAGCTAAATGCTTTGTTTCAGAACTACGAAATAATATCGTAGTGCGTTATTTAATAACCGTCAGTTTCTTACGATAATTGCTTGGCGTGAATGAGGTCAGCTTCTTGAATGTTTTAATAAACAGACTTGGGCTGCTGTAACCTGACTCATACGCAATATCGGTTACCGAGTAGTTGGTTATTTCCAGTTGTTTCTTGGCAAAGTTAATGCGGATATCGTTGATAATCTGCATCGGCGTTTTGCCATAATAGCGCTGGGTGGCTCGGGTTAGATATTCCTGGGTTTTCCCGGATAACTCGACCATATTTTCCAACGCACCTTCACCAAATTTTAATTTATCGTGCATAGCTTCTACGGTGGTTTTTAACCACTGTGGCGTCACATCCTGCGCCTGCTCTTCCCGGTGATGTCGTAGACGATTAATCACATAGAAGGAAACCAGTTCAATAAATTCGTCGAATTCCGTTTCGCGAAAATGAAGTGATGCAATAACCGACTCAATGTAGCTAAGAAACGTGCTTTTGATCGAATAGACTTGCGAAGCAACCAGCGCAAACGGCACCAGAGCCTGGTAATGGGTATCGAAGAAATCTTTGCTGATCCCCACATTGAGAATTCGCGTAGCACCGAACTCGTAGAAGCTCTGGTGATGCGACCCCATCGGGATGAAGACAAAATCTCCTCGCTCCAGCATGACCCGCTTACCGTTTATCTCCTGATAATAGCGGCCGGTTAGTACGATAGTGAACTCGTAGTAGTCGTGCTGGTGTAACCCACTGATACTTTCTGTTTTGTTGTAGATGAAGACATGAAAATTTTTACCGTTAAAGAGCTGTTGTTCTCGGGCGGTGTTAATTTCCATGGTGATCATCTTTGGTTGCCTCATAGGGAAAAGCCTATTGTACCTTCTCGTGGAGTTCGATCAATTCAGCAACCAGCTCGCGCGCCAGCATTGAGGTCATAAGATGATCTTGCGCATGGACCAGCACCAGACTCACCTTCATTTTACCTTCGCCTTCATCGCTCTCAATCAGCTGAGTCTGCACGCGGTGGGCTTCGCTCAGCGCAATGCGGGACTGTTCCATCGTGGCTTTTGCGGTTTCGAAATCACCCTGCTTAGCCAGTTTCAGCGCGGCGTATGCCAGGCTGCGTGCTTGCCCTGAGTTGATAATCAGGCCCATCACCACTTCTTCGAGATCGTTTTCCTGCACGTCCTCAGCAACAACATTATCCAGATCAAACATAACTTTTCCCTTTTGTGAGGGCGGTATGGAGACTCGCTCCATACCGCATTGGCATTAGAATTTCAGAGAGGCAGCGATGTCTTCTTCGCTTTCTTCTTCTTCAATGGTGGCCTGCGCTTTGTTCGAAATCATCACGAATGGCAGGTAAACCAGCGTCGAGACACCGAGGTTGAACAGCGCGACAATCAGGGCGGCAACGCTACCGTTACTGTTGAAGAACGCCCCCAGACCGGTTGGCATGGTCCACGGTGCCAGGTTAGTCACCGGAGGAATAATGCCCATGGAGTAGGCCGCCAGGGTGATCGCTGCCAGAATCGGCTGTACCAGGACGAACGGGATGAACATGACCGGGTTCATGATGATCGGCAGACCAAACAGAATCGGTTCGTTAATCTGGAAGATACCGGATGGCAGAGCCAGTTTCGCTACCTGACGATGGTCAGCGCGGCGGGAGGCAATGAAGATGGCGATAATCAGACCAAGAGTCGCACCGGAACCACCCAGCAGGATGTAGGAGTCGAGCATCGGCTTCGCCCAGAAGTGGAACTGCTGGCCAGCGGCAATCGCTGCGTCAACGGAACCGTACTGGTTGTACAGCGCGATGTTTTCCAGCTCCCATGGGGTCATGATGCCGTTATCCAGCGCGGTCAGCGCCAGAGAACCGTGAACACCGAAGAACCACAGCAGGCTGTTGAACACCACATAAGCCCAACCTACAACACCACCCATTGCTGCCAGCGGTTTGGAGATGGAGTCCATGATGATCTGGTGGAAGTTGCTGCCGTAAGAGGACAGAATCCACGAGAGGATCCCGAAGATAGACAGAATCAGGAAGCCCGGGATTAACGCCGAGAAGGAGCGCGCAACCGATGAAGGTACGCTCGAAGGCAGCGTAATGACCCAGTTACGACGGATAACGAAGGTGAACAGTTCCGCCACAACCAGACCGATAATCATACCGGAGATAATGTTTTGACCGCCCAGCCAGTTTGCACCGACGGCATAAGCATCGCCGACGCTGTATGGGGTGACGGTCATAAATGCTGCTACCGCCAGCAGGCCTGCTGCCATTGGGTCAACTTTGCGTTCTTCTGCTAACGCAGAGCCAATAAAGAAAGGTGCCATCAGCGACATAATGCCCAAGGTACCGTTATAAACGTTACCGCCGATGGCTTTAAAGCTGTCTAAGGTCGCAATGGTTGATGGATCCAGGCGGACCCCCATTGAATAAAAGAATGACCCCTCACCAAAACTCAGGAAAACGTTATTAATTAAGACGAACATGGCCCCCGCGAGGGTCAGTGGCATTAATTTAATAAAACCGTTTTTAATGGCATTGATGTGAGGCTGCTTTCCTATTTTAACAGCAAAAGGAAGGAGTACCTTTTCAAGCGAATCGATCACTTTACTCATAGAAAAATACCCTTAAAAGGCCGCAATCAATATTGCGGCGATTAATTATGAAATAACTCTTTGACGGGGAAAATAAATCAAAAATTACTGCGCAGCTGACTTCTTAATTGCAGCAACAGCTGCTTTTAACACACCTAAACCATCGACCTTGCCGTAGAGGGTTGAATCAATAACTTCAACCGGTTTGTTCGGCAGAATCTTTTTAATATCATTCAGCATATAGCCGATTTGTGGGCCAAGTAATACGACATCAGCCTCTGGACCTTTTTCCGCAGCGAAGGCTTCGGAGAATGCTTCAATAATAACCGGCACTTCGTATTTCTCAGCCTGAGCTCGCATTTTGGAGACCAGTAATGAAGTGGACATGCCTGCAGAACAAAATAGATAGATATGTTTCTTTTCCATTCACGCTTCCTCAACTTGTGAAATCTGTCATCATCGGGCGATGTTCCATGTGCCCACTACCCTCGTATGTAACAGATGAGTTTCTTCTGTTTATGGGATGAGTATACGGCAACAATTTGTGTACGGATAATTCTCATCACCCAAAAATTGTCTCTCATTGACCTCCCATTTTGACTACCTTCACACTTTACTCAAAATAATTCGCGACAAGAAATAAGCATGATGCCTCATAAAAAAGCCCGACACGTGGGTCGGGCTTTCGTACGAATCCTATAAATGCACGAGTATCACTTCTTGGTTGCAGGGTCCGTGTCGTACTCGGAGCAGGTCTGGTAGCCAGAGTTGATGACGTGGCCGGTGTCATCCAGAGCCACAAAGTAGGTTTCAGTTTTACCATCTCTTTGACCCAGAATGTAGGTCTGGCAGGTCCCTCGGGCATGAATCATGCTCACCTCAGAAGAGGGTTTGCCCGCAATCTGCATCACCTGGGAGCGACTCATCCCTTTTTTGACATCTTTTACTACCGGTTGAGTGAATTGATCTTTCGTACGGTCGTAGGCAGTACAGCCTGCCAGCATGGTCAATACCGCTGCTGCACCCAGAAGCCCTGCTACATTCTTGTTCATCTTCCCTCTCCTTTTTGTTGGTGTTCATTAAGCCTGGAATAAATATTGCTATTTATCAACTTAGTCAGCGAATTGATTACCGTAACCCACGGTAAATCGGGCTAATATCCAGCAGTCAAAACTGTGATCCTTGTCGTTTTACCGTCAAAGAGGTAGTTTTAACACTTTGTTCTGATGGGCCAACGACACGCGATTTTCAGGGTGGCACACACATTCCGGAGGGGTAAATGGCATTACAACAAGACATTATTCAGGCGCTCGGCGCAAAACCACAGATTGATGCAAAAGAAGAGATCCGCCGCAGCGTGGATTTTCTTAAGGCTTATCTGAAAACCTATCCGTTTATCAAATCATTAGTACTGGGGATTAGCGGCGGCCAGGACTCGACCCTTACCGGGAAACTGTGCCAGCAGGCGATTAATGAGCTGCGTGACGAAACTGGCGACAGCGCGCTGCAGTTTATTGCCGTACGCCTGCCTTACGGCGTTCAGGCCGATGAGCAAGACTGCCAGGATGCGATTACCTTTATTCAGCCGGATCGCGTACTGACCGTAAACATTAAAGGTGCGGTGCTGGCCAGCGAGCAGGCGCTGCGCGAGGCCGGTATTGAACTCAGTGACTTTGTTCGCGGTAATGAAAAAGCCCGTGAGCGTATGAAAGCACAGTACAGCATCGCCGGGATGACCAGCGGTGTGGTGGTCGGTACAGACCATGCGGCTGAAGCCATTACCGGCTTCTTCACCAAGTACGGCGACGGCGGCACCGACATCAACCCGATTTTCCGCCTCAACAAACGCCAGGGTAAACAATTGCTGGCCGAGCTTGGCTGCCCGGAACACCTTTATAAGAAAGCGCCAACCGCTGACCTTGAAGATGATCGCCCTTCTCTGCCGGATGAAGCCGCGCTGGGTGTCACCTATGACAACATTGATGACTATCTGGAAGGTAAAACGCTGCCTGCGGATATCGCCAAAACCATCGAAGGCTGGTATCTGAAGACCGAGCACAAACGCCGCACGCCGATCACGGTTTTCGACGATTTCTGGAAGAAGTAGTCTATTGATTTATCAGCAATAAAAAACCGCCGGAGCTGCCCATTGCCTGATGGCGTTTATGGGCAACTTCGGCGGTCTTAAGACAGTACGCTGAAAGTATTATTCAGCTGGCGCAGGAGGCATTTTACCTTCATGCGCTTTGTGTTCTGTCAGACGCTTCTCAAAATTGGCATTAAATTGCTTTTTCTGATCCGGCGTTAAGATGTTGTAGATCTTGTTCTGGGTTTCCAGACGAGACAACATCATGTCTTTATGCTGGGCTTCCATTTTGCTGATTTGCGCTTCTGCTTTCGCTTTGTCGAAGCTATCGCTCGCAATCAGGTTATGCATCTCGCGCATCTCTTCCTGCGGCGGACGTTTCATGTTCTGGCGGCTATCTTTCATGATGTCGCGAATCTGCTGTTTCTGAGCATCGGTCAGGTTCAGACCCTGGAACATCATGTCATGACGCGGGCCCATTTTACCTTTGTGATGATGCATCATCGTACCGTTCGGCTGTGCCGCATCGGTGGTGGTCGTAGAGGTGGTGTCCGCAGCGTGAGCCAGGTTCGCCGCGCCCAGAGCCAGGGTAGAGGCAACAAACAGAGCAGTTAATTTTTTCATCATCGAATCCTTACTTTTCAGTTATTCTGACGGCGCATCGCCGTGTTGACGAGATTAACTTTACGGGGTTTATCGTCAATTAATCAGAGCGTGCGTAAAACAATGAAAGTGTAAAAAACGATTTCGTGCCAATTATGAGGGAATTAAGGAAAAACTATGGAGAGTTGCTACAAAAATATTCAAGACACTGATTAAGAAGAGATTTTGAAGAATTATAAAGCAGGCAAGATTAATAATAAAGCAAAATACTAAGAATTATCTGCAATAAAGTGTGGTACTAAAGTTAAAAAGCCGCGACGAAGGCTCGCGCGGCTCGTTTAATTAATCCTGCGGTGGACAACGCTCCAGCATTAATCCTGCTCGTAACCCCAATGCTACCTCTGGATTCGGGAACAGGACATACTCGCACGGCGAAGCTACTACATACCGGGTATCCCCATCTTCAGCCAGCAGCGTGCCTTTGGCAAAAGGGGTGAAGTTCAACGTCTGCGCCGACATATAGAGGCGGAAATCAGCGCTACGTCGGGTTATCTGCTGCACTACGCGGTAGTACAGCGGTACGGCTGATGACCCTCCGCCCCATTCTCCCGCCAACAGATGCCTAAGCTGACGCGTCACCAGCGCGAACTGGCTCAGGTCATTTTGCCCAAACGGTTTTGCCTTCCCGAGTTCCAGCGTACAGGCTAATGCACCAAAGTACTCGCAGCTAAAGTGGGTAAAGGTACCGCCGGGCGACTGATGGAAAACCAGCGCCTGCATGCCTGCCGAGCCCAGCCAGCGAAGAAACGGTGGGTCCCATGGCGTCTCTCTCGCAGGTAAAACGCCAAACCGCTGATGATGAGAGCCACGAATGGCGGTGTGCAAATCCAGATGCCAGCGCACCTCCGCCGGACAACGCTGATAGAACGCCGTTACTGCCTGTTCAAGGCTTGCAGCACGGACCGTTTCGTCGCTGACGGGAAAATGCCGCCAGCGGGCACCGAACATGCGGTTCATATCGCTATGCAAATAGCGCTTGTTATCACGCAACGCAGGCGGATTCCCCAGCACCACCAGCAGATGCCAGCGCAGCTTGAGTTCACCTTTTATCAGCGCATGCAGCAGATAATCGACTATCTCGACCGGCGCGGTTTCATTACCGTGTATCCCCGCCGACAGGACCAGCGCCTGCGAGCAGGGTTCATGCGGCGTGAGCTGCAGCACGCCCGCTTCACGCCATTCCCAGTGAAAGTAGTCGGTATCGCCTTCCGGCTCTGCCGGCATTCTTCCCGCGAGCGTAAGGGCCAGAAAATGTTTCATATCACCTTCTTAGCGCTGGAATGGATAAAGCGAACCCAGCCGCAATATTTGCGTTAAGCGGTCAAGCGCCTCTCGCCCTTCCTGTAACAGCTGAGGGTCAGCCAGGTCTGCCTGGGTCAGGCGATCGCGATAATAGCAATCCACCCAATCATTCAGCGTGGTAAACAGCGTGTCATTCATCATCACCGCAGGATTCACCGCCCGGCGCTCGTCATCTGTCAGTACAACTCGCAGGCGCAAACAGGCTGGTCCGCCGCCGTTGGCCATACTTTCACGCAGGTCAAATACCTGCAGTTCGTCAATGGGGTTATCGTCTGCCAGTAATTGGTTCAGGTAGCGCCAGACCCGCGGATGTTCCTGCGCCTCCCCCGGCAACACCAGCATCATGCTGCCGTCAGGTTTGCTCAATAGCTGACTGTTAAACAGATAGGTCGAAACCGCATCATCCACCGAGACACGAGAAGCGGGAACTTCAATCGGTATAAACCCCGGTATTTTTTGCGCCAGTTGGGCCATCAGCGCGTGCTGATTAACAAACGCCTCCGCGTGGCAAAACAGCACCTGCCGGTTACTGACCGCGATCACATCATTATGGAACACGCCCCGGTCAATCGCCTGGGGGTTTTGCTGAGCAAAAATCGCCTGATTTGGATTGAGCTGATTAAGCCGTGCCACCGCTTCGCTTGCCGCGCGCGTTTGCCGGGCGGGATAGCGCTGCGGCTGTGTAGCACCGGTAGCATCCCGGCCATAGATAAAGAGCTGTATGCCCGGCTGGCCATAATCACGCCCCAGACGGTTATGGTTCGCGGCGCCTTCATCACCGAAAGCGGCAACGGACGGCAGCGCCTGGTGTACAGCAAAGTGATCCCGGTTAGCAAAAATGCCCTCGAGAATGGCCTGCGTCGTTGGCGCTTCACTGGCGCGATGCAGCAAGCTGCTAAGGTTAGCCACCGTGAAATGCACTTTCCCGTCCAGCGCATCGGCTGAGGGGCAAACCGTCGCGGCATTGGCAACCCACATCGCCGAAGCCGAACTGGCGGCGCTCAGCAATTCAGGGGCCTGGGCCGCGGCTTTGGCAATAACCTGCTCATCACGTCCGCCAAAACCGAGCTGACGCAGAAGCGCCACGTTTGGTCGCTCCTGGGGCGGGATCACGCCTTGCGCGAATCCCGCGTCCGCCAGCGCCTTCATCTTTAATAGCCCCTGCTTCGCCGCCCGTTGCGGGTTAGAAACCTGATACTGGTGTTTCGCCGACGCTTCATTGCCGAACGACAGCCCGGCGTAATGGTGGGTCAACCCCGGCAGTCCATCAAAGTTCACTTCCCAGGCGTTCATGATTTCACCTCGTGGTGAAAATCGAGTCCAGGGTTGAGTGCCGTTGGCAGCGTCAGCGTCGCTGACTCAAGGCTCGCCATCGGCCAGGCGCAATAATCTGCGGCATACCACGCGCCGGGGCGATGGTTACCGGAAGCGCCGGTACCGCCAAACGGCGCGGTACTCGCGGCACCGGTCAACGGTTTATTCCAGTTGACTATCCCGGCGCGAGCCTCCAGCAGAAGGCGCTCAAATTTCTCACGTTCCGGCGAGACCAGACCGCAGGAAAGGCCATAGCGGGTGGCGTTGGCAAGAACAATTGCCTCGTCAAAATCATCATAGCGCCATACGCCCAGCAGCGGCCCAAATACCTCTTCATCGGCAATATCACGCGCTTCGCTCAGTTCAATAATCCCTGGCGTCAGCAACGAGGTACCCGGTTTGATTAAACGCGGCGCCAGCAGCGTTTTTCCGCCTTTTTCCACCTGGTGCTGCCAGGCCTGATAGACGCGCTCGGCGGCCAATGGCGAAATGAGCCCGCCAATAAACGGCTGCGGTTCCGCATTCCATGCCCCCGGTACAATTCGCCCGGCCACATCGACTAGACGTTGCAGGAAAGCATCCCCAGTAGCGCCGCGTTTCACCAGCAGCCGACGGGCGCAGGTGCAGCGCTGCCCGGCGGTGACAAACGCTGACTGGATGGTGAGATGCACCGCCGCATCGATATCATCAATATCGTCGACAATCAGCGGATTGTTGCCGCCCATCTCCAGCGCGAGCATTTTTTGCGGCTGCCCGGCAAGCTGGCGATGCAGATGGAAACCGGTCGCCGAACTGCCGGTAAAAAGCACGCCGTCCAGACCCGATTGCCCGCTCAGCGCTTCGCCGGTTTCACGGCCGCCCTGTATAAGGTTCAGCACTCCCGCAGGTAGCCCGGCTTGCTCCCACAGTTTCACCACCGCTTCGCCGCATTCTGGCGTCAGTTCGCTGGGCTTAAAGACCAGCGTGTTACCCGCCAGCAGCGCCGGAACGATATGACCGTTCGGCAGATGCCCGGGAAAGTTATAAGGGCCGAAAACCGCCAGCACGCCGTGCGGACGGTGACGCAGTGACGCTGCACCGTCCGCCATCTCGGTATGGCTCTCTCCGGTACGGCTGTGATAAGACTTGATGGAGATGGCGATTTTATTGATCATCGCCGCCACTTCCGTTGCCGCTTCCCAGCACGGTTTGCCGGTTTCACGAGCAATCGTTTCAGCGAGCGACTTTTTATTCACTTCCAGCAGCCCGGCAAAAGCCTCGACTATCCTCTGACGTTCCCCCAGCGGCAGACGAGCCCAGGCGGGAAAGGCCGAGCGTGCCGCCGCGACCGACATCTCCACCTGGACGGAATCCGCATCGTTACCCTGCCACACCGTCTCTGCGGTTACCGGGTTTACGCTCTGACGCACCGCGCCATGGCCTTTCAGCCACTGTCCGTTAATCCATAGGCTCATTATTTTTTCTCCTCAGGGCACAGGCGTACCAGGCGAACGGCATCGCCCGGGTGGCAGTTCAGGGCATCGGACTGTTCAGCGTTTAACGTCAGGACATCAGCCTGCGGGTCCGCATGCACCAGCATGGCGCGATAGTGCTGATACTGTTCATTTGCCACTACGCACAGCGGCAGGTCCGTTCCCGCCGGTTCACCCGCGACCACCGTGACCAGGCGGCTTTTGCGCACCGCGCGTACGCGGTCAATATCGCACTCCAGCGTCGGCCCGCCGTCGAAAATGTCGACATAATCACGATAGCGGAAGCCCTCTTTTTCCAGCACGGCACGTGCAGGCGCCGTTTGCGGATGTACCTGACCAATCACCGCCCGCGCCTCTTCGCTGAGAAAGTCGGTGTAGATCGGGTGCTTCGGCATCAGTTCGGCGATAAAGGCTTTCTGCCCGGTACCGCAGAGATAATCCGCGCGGGCGAACTCCATCGAGAAAAAGCGCTTGCCCAGGCTCTCCCAGAACGGCGAATAGCCGTGGTCGTCGATGACGCCGCGCATCTCCGCCACCACCTTGTGGTTAAAGCGGTCGCGAAAGGCGGCCATAAACAGAAAACGTGAGGATGACAGCAGGTGTCCGTTGCTCTCTTTGCGCCATTCTGGGTCAAGAAACAGTGAGCACAGTTCGCTACTGCCGGTGTGATCGTTGGTCAGAAACAGCGTTGGCAGCGCGTTGTAGACGTTCAGCTCTTTTGACGCATGCACCAACGTGCCAACCCGGTAGTTATACCAGGGATCGTTAATGCCGACGGCCACCTCAATGGCGCAGACCCCCACCACATCACCGCTGCGGGTATCTTCCAGCACGAACACAAAGCCCTGGTCGCCGCGCGGCAGCGTACCCTGCCAGGTGGCCTGCGAGCGGGCAATGCGTGCCCCGAGCGTCGCTTCATCCTGCGGTAGCGAGGTCAGCCCGCCGCCCGTTTTGCCGGCGAGTTTTAGCAGGCCGGACAAGTCACCGGACGCGATTGGACGGATTATCATCATGATGATTCTCCCGCGACAAAACGTTCACAGGCCGCGGCGAAACGGTTCAGACCGAGCGTCACGTCCTCTTCATTGACGATGAGCGCAGGGGCAAAACGCACCACGTTGGCGCCAGCAATCAGCACCATCAGCCCCTCTTCGGCGGCCAGCAGGCTAATCTGCTTGGCTTTTCCGGCGTATTCGTCACGCAGCGCGCAGCCAATCAGCAGGCCGATGCCGCGAATCTCGTTGAACAATCCAAACTGGGCATTTATGGCCTGTAAGCGCTCTTTAAACCACTGTTCGCGCTGTTTGACGCCGTTTAACACCGCAGGCGTATTGATGATAGAAAGCATCTCACCCGCAACCGCGCAGGCCAGCGGGTTACCGCCGTAGGTGGTACCGTGGGTGCCGACGGTCATGACGCTCGCCACCTCTTCACGCGCCAGCAGCGCACCAATCGGGAAGCCGCCGCCCAGCGCTTTCGCGGTGGTGAGCAGATCCGGCGTGATGCCATAGTGCATGTAGGCGTACAGTTCGCCGGTGCGGCCTACGCCGGTCTGTACTTCATCGAAAATCAGCACCGCATGGTGGCGGTCGCACAGCTCGCGCAGTTCACGTAAAAACGCAGGCGTCGCCGGGATCACCCCACCTTCCCCCTGAATAGGCTCGACAATCACCGCGCAGGTGCTGTCATCAATCAGCATGCGCGCAGATTCCAGGTCGTTATATATCCCGTGACGCACGTCCGGCGGCAGCGGTGCAAAGTCCTGCGAATAAGCGGGCTGACCGCCAGCGGTAACGGTAAACAGCGTGCGGCCATGAAACGCATTTTTGAACGCCACAATGCCGCTTTTATGCGCGCCGAAGCGGTCATGGGCGAATTTACGCGCCGTTTTCAGCGCCGCTTCGTTGGCCTCCGCCCCGGAGTTACAAAAGAAAATGCGGTCAGCAAAGGTGGCATCAATCAACTGCTTCGCCAGCCTTAACGCCGGTTCATTGGTATAGCCGTTGCCGGTATGCCAGAATTTCGTCGCCTGCTCGGTCAGGGCGCGGACCATCGCGGGATGCGCGTGTCCCAGGGCATTCACGGCAATCCCGCCCGCAAAATCGATATACCCTTTCCCCTCTTGATCCCACAGCCAGGCCCCCTCACCGCGCACAGGAATAAACGGTGCCGGCGCGTATACCTGCATCATCCACTGATCAAAATTCTGACGGCTGATTGATTGAGACATAGCGACCTCGACAAGTAAATAAATGGTTTATTTTATGTTAATAATTTGAGTGCATTTCACCTTAAATGTAGATTGCACAGTTCATGCCAGCGAGAGATAAAAATGCATAAACGAGGTTTGACAACGAAATATCAATGAGTTAAGGCAGACACTTATTCACACAAAATGCATAAAAAGTGAATATTAGTGACAACTGGCGATGATTGCAGGGTGAAATTAAGAAATATTATGCATCAGCAAAATATCATTCTGGATTTGTGATCAACTGCGAAATTTATCGTAGATTTACGCCTCATTACGGCGCAGATTGCCTCAATCTGGTGCGTTTTTTGCTCGGTAACATGGCAGTAACGATAAAAGAAATTGGCGATACCACCGGCCGGAAGCAGCGAGCCACGTTAAATTCTGCTACTATCCCGTCACAATTCACCAGGTAAAGTGACTCCGACTATGAAATTTGTCTCTTTTAATATCAACGGCCTGCGCGCCCGCCCTCATCAACTGGAAGCCATCGTTGAAAAACATCAACCTGATGTGATTGGCCTGCAGGAGACAAAAGTTCACGACGATATGTTTCCGTTGGAAGACGTGGCTAAACTCGGTTACCACGTTTTCTACCACGGGCAAAAAGGCCACTACGGCGTGGCGCTGCTGACCAAAGCCGAGCCGATTGCGGTACACCGTGGTTTCCCGACCGACGACCCTGAAGCGCAGCGTCGTCTGATCATCGCCGAAGTCCCGTCACCGTTTGGTAACGTGACGGTGATGAACGGCTATTTCCCGCAGGGAGAGAGCCGTGACCATGAAACCAAATTCCCGGCCAAGACTAAGTTTTATCAGGATTTGCAGGACTATCTGGAAACCCGACTGAGCAAAGAGAACCCGGTGTTGATTATGGGCGACATGAACATCAGCCCAACCGACCTCGATATCGGGATTGGTGAAGACAGCCGTAAACGCTGGCTGCGCACCGGCAAGTGTTCGTTCCTGCCGGAAGAACGCGAGTGGATGCAGCGTCTGCTGGGCTGGGGTCTGGTGGATACGTTCCGTAATGCGAATCCGGAGACTAACGATCGTTTCTCGTGGTTTGATTACCGTTCCAAGGGGTTTGACGATAATCGTGGGCTGCGTATTGATTTGCTGTTGGCGAGCCAACCGCTGGCGGCGCACTGCGTGGAGACGGGGATTGATTATGAGATCCGTGGGATGGAGAAGCCGTCGGATCATGCGCCGGTGTGGGCGACGTTTAAATAGTTCTCGTTCGGTTTAGTGCCCTGTTGCGCTCCCTTCCAATGCTAGCCATATAAATTGCGCTGGCGCAGGGAGCGCGCAAGGGGCGGCCAATCGCCGCCGCCCCCTGCACCCCCGGGCTCTGGCGGCAAAATCGCCACTTCGTGGTTCCCTCAGCTTATCCCTTCCGGCTTCGGGTCGGGCGCGAGTTCACATCCATGTGAACCACGCCCTCAGCCCACATCCATGTGGGCTGACCCGGCCTACAGGGAACGCTTCGGCGATTTAGACGCCACCAACACCAGAGCAGTTTTTTAGCCAACAGCAAAACCTGAGTGACTGAAACGGCGGAGTCCCCGCTGGAAATCGGCGAGCCGAAGAATGGAAGACAAGGTCAGGACGCCATGGATGGCGGACTGAGGCGAACCGAGACAGGGATGTCGAGTTTCGCCGTGCCGCAGGCTGGAAT
>NZ_CABTJS010000028.1:0-86689 GCF_902485085.1 uncultured Kluyvera sp. | reverse complement strand
CTTCCAGCGTTTCAGAGCCTGCCAATGAGTTATCAGGTCTTAGCCCGAAAATGGCGCCCACAAACCTTTGCTGACGTCGTCGGCCAGGAACATGTGCTGACCGCACTGGCGAACGGCTTATCGTTAGGGCGCATTCATCACGCATACCTTTTTTCCGGCACCCGTGGTGTGGGGAAAACCTCTATCGCCCGTTTGCTGGCGAAGGGGCTTAACTGCGAAACCGGCATTACCGCCACGCCGTGCGGCGTGTGTGATAACTGCCGCGAAATCGAGCAGGGGCGTTTTGTCGATCTAATTGAGATCGATGCCGCCTCGCGAACCAAAGTCGAAGATACCCGTGACCTGCTGGATAACGTCCAGTACGCGCCCGCCCGCGGCCGCTTTAAGGTCTATCTTATCGACGAAGTGCACATGCTCTCCCGTCACAGCTTTAACGCCTTGTTAAAAACGCTGGAGGAGCCGCCTGCGCACGTCAAATTCCTGCTGGCGACCACCGATCCGCAAAAGCTGCCGGTCACTATTTTGTCTCGCTGCCTGCAGTTCCACCTGAAGGCGCTGGACGTTGAGCAGATTCGTCATCAGCTTGAGCATATCCTTAATGAAGAGCATATCGCCCATGAGCCTCGTGCCCTGCAGCTGCTGGCGCGCGCGGCGGATGGTAGCCTGCGTGACGCATTAAGCCTTACCGATCAGGCGATTGCCAGCGGTGAAGGCCAGCTCACCACCGCGTCGGTCAGCGAGATGCTCGGCACGTTGGACGACGATCAGGCGCTGTCGCTGATTGAAGCGCTGGTGGCCGCCAACGGCGAGCGGACGATGGAGCTGGTCAACGATGCTGCACTGCGCGGCGTTGACTGGGAAGCGTTACTGATTGAGATGCAAAGCCTGCTACACCGGATTGCGATGGTGCAGCTGTCGCCTGCGGCGCTTGGCAGCGATATGGCCGCCGTTGAACAGCGGATGCGCAACCTCGCACGTACCGTGCCGCCAACTGACGTTCAGCTGTACTACCAGACGATGCTGATTGGCCGCAAAGAGCTGCCGTATGCACCCGATCGTCGTATGGGCATCGAAATGACGCTGCTGCGCGCGCTGGCGTTCCATCCGAATGCGCCGCTGCCGGAGCCGGAAAGGCCCCAGCAGACGTTTGCGCCGGCCAATGCGCCAATGATGCAACAGCAGCAACCGCAACAGCAGCCGATGCCCGCTTCGGCACCGATTACCCCGCCGCCTGCTGCGCCGTTACCGGATTCCACCAATCAGGTGCTGGCCGCGCGTCGTCAATTGCAGCAGAGCAATCCGGGAGTAAACACCCCAAAAAAGAGTGAACCGGCAGCCGCTTCCCGCGCGCGGCCGGTGAACAGTGCTGCGCTGGAAAGACTGGCCTCGGTAACCGAACGCGTTCAGGCGCGCCCGGAGCCGTCGGCGTTAACCAAGCCGGCAGCGAAAAAAGAGGCTTATCGCTGGAAAGCGACCACGCCTGCTGAAGAAGTGAAAAAAGAAGAAATCGCCACGCCGAAAGCGCTGAAGAAAGCGCTGGAGCATGAGAAAACGCCTGAACTGGCGGCCAAGCTGGCGGCGGAATCTTTAGAACGTGACCCGTGGGCGGCAGAGGTGAGCCAGATGGCGTTACCGAAGCTCGTCGAGCAGGTGGCGCTCAACGCGTGGAAAGAACAAAACGGTAACGCCGTGTGCCTGCATCTGCGTCCTACGCAGCGGCATCTCAATTCGCCCGGCGCGAAGCAAAAGCTGACCGAAGCGCTGAGCACTTTATACGGCGCGCCTGTTGAATTGACCATCGTGGAAGATGATAATCCGGCGGTGCGTACGCCGCTGGAGTGGCGACAGGCAATCTATGAAGAGAAGCTCGCGCAGGCGCGCGAGTCGATTATCGCGGATAATAACATTCAGACGCTGCGCCGATTCTTCGACGCGGACCTGGATGAAGAGAGCATCCGCCCCATTTGACCGCAAGCGCTGCTTACGGTCGTTATTGTTTAACGTGACCTACTGAGAGAGAAGCCTATGTTTGGTGGTAAAGGCGGTCTGGGTAACCTGATGAAACAGGCCCAGCAGATGCAAGACAAAATGCAGAAAATGCAGGAAGAAATCGCCCAGCTGGAAGTAACCGGCGAATCTGGCGCAGGTCTGGTCAAAGTGACCATCAACGGCGCGCACAACTGCCGTCGCGTTGAAATCGACCCAAGCCTGCTGGAAGACGACAAAGAGATGCTGGAAGATCTGGTTGCTGCGGCGTTCAACGATGCGGCGCGCCGTATTGATGAAACCCAGAAAGAAAAAATGGCCTCTGTATCCTCCGGTATGCAGCTGCCACCAGGCTTCAAGATGCCGTTCTGATGCAAACCAGTCCGCTGTTAACTCAGCTGATGGAAGCGTTGCGCTGTCTGCCGGGCGTTGGCCCGAAGTCGGCGCAGCGCATGGCGTTTACCCTGCTGCAGCGTGACCGCAGCGGCGGGATGCGTCTGGCGCAGGCCTTAACCCGCGCAATGTCGGAAATCGGTCACTGTGCCGATTGCCGCACCTTCACCGAGCAGGAGGTGTGCAACATCTGCTCGAACCCGCGTCGCCAGGAAAACGGTCAAATCTGCGTGGTGGAGAGTCCTGCGGACATCTACGCCATTGAGCAGACCGGGCAGTTCTCCGGCCGCTACTTCGTGCTGATGGGGCACCTGTCGCCGTTAGACGGCATCGGCCCGGACGATATCGGACTTGACCGCCTTGAGCAGCGTCTGGAAACGGAGCAGCTTACGGAAATTATTCTCGCCACCAACCCAACGGTGGAAGGGGAAGCCACGGCCAACTATATCGCCGAGCTTTGCGCGCAATATGGCGTTGAAGCCAGCCGCATCGCCCACGGCGTGCCGGTAGGCGGTGAGCTGGAAATGGTCGACGGCACCACGCTGTCGCACTCGCTGGCCGGTCGCCATAAGATTCGTTTTTAATCAATCGAGAGCAGGATTTTCTGCTCTCGCTTGAAATCCGCTACACCCATCCCCATTTTCCTCTCATCGCTTTTTTTACCTTGTAATCAGCATTGAGGTATTTTGCAATGAAAGGACAAGAAACCCGTGGCTTCCAGTCAGAAGTTAAACAGCTTCTGCATCTGATGATCCATTCTCTGTATTCCAATAAAGAAATCTTCCTGCGTGAGCTTATCTCTAACGCTTCAGATGCCGCCGACAAGCTGCGTTTCCGCGCGCTGTCTAACCCGGATCTGTATGAGGGTGACGGCGAACTGCGCGTGCGCGTCTCCTTCGATAAAGATAAGCGTACGTTGACCATTGCCGATAACGGCGTGGGCATGAACCGCGACGAAGTGATTGACCACCTGGGGACTATCGCAAAATCCGGCACCAAAGCTTTCCTCGAGTCCATGGGCTCTGACCAGGCGAAAGACAGCCAGCTTATCGGCCAGTTCGGCGTCGGTTTCTACTCGGCGTTTATCGTCGCGGATAAAGTCACCGTGCGCACCCGTGCGGCGGGCGACAAGCCGGAAAACGGCGTGTTCTGGGAGTCTGCCGGTGAAGGTGAATACACCGTAGCGGACATCACCAAAGAAGACCGCGGTACCGAAATTACCCTGCATCTGCGTGAAGACGAAAGCGAGTTCCTCGACGACTGGCGCGTGCGTTCCGTTATCAGCAAATATTCCGACCATATCGCGCTGCCGGTAGAGATCGAAAAACAGGAAGAGAAAGACGGCGAGACCGTGGTTTCCTGGGAGAAGATCAACAAGGCGCAGGCGCTGTGGACGCGTAACAAAGCCGAGCTGAACGACGACGAATACAAAGAGTTCTACAAACATATCGCCCACGACTTTACCGACCCGCTGACCTGGAGCCACAACCGTGTGGAAGGTAAGCAGGAGTACACCAGCCTGCTGTACATCCCGTCGCAGGCGCCGTGGGATATGTGGAACCGTGATCATAAGCACGGCCTGAAGCTGTACGTGCAGCGCGTCTTCATCATGGACGATGCCGAGCAGTTCATGCCGAACTATCTGCGCTTTGTGCGCGGCCTGATAGATTCCAACGATCTGCCGCTGAACGTCTCCCGTGAAATTCTGCAGGACAGCACCGTCACCCGTAACCTGCGTAACGCCCTGACCAAGCGCGTGCTGCAGATGCTGGATAAGCTGGCGAAAGACGATGCTGAGAAATATCAGACCTTCTGGAAACAGTTCGGTCTGGTGCTGAAAGAAGGCCCGGCAGAAGACAACGGCAACCAGGAAGCGATTGCCAAGCTGCTGCGCTTTGCTTCGACTCATACCGACTCTTCTGAGCAGACCGTGTCGCTGGCCGACTACGTGTCCCGCATGAAGGAAGGGCAGGAGAAGATCTACTACATCACCGCCGACAGCTATGCTGCGGCGAAGAGCAGCCCGCACCTCGAGCTGCTGCGTAAGAAAGGCATCGAAGTGCTGCTGCTTTCCGATCGCATCGATGAGTGGATGATGAATTACCTGACCGAATTCGAC
This sequence comes from uncultured Kluyvera sp., assembly GCF_902485085.1. Lineage (NCBI taxonomy): Bacteria > Pseudomonadati > Pseudomonadota > Gammaproteobacteria > Enterobacterales > Enterobacteriaceae > Kluyvera > uncultured Kluyvera sp. The sequence continues at coordinate 82,191 of NZ_CABTJS010000028.1, read as the reverse complement.
GGTAAGCCATTCCAGTCCGTTGCCAAAGCCGACGAGTCTATCGACAAGCTGGCGGATGAAGTGGACGAGAGCGCGAAAGAAGCGGAAAAAGCGCTGACGCCATTCATTGAACGCGTAAAAACCCTGCTGGGCGACCGCGTGAAAGAAGTGCGTCTGACTCACCGTCTGACCGACACTCCGGCCATCGTGACGACTGATGCGGATGAAATGAGCACCCAGATGGCGAAACTGTTCGCTGCTGCGGGCCAGGCCGCGCCGGAAGTGAAATACATCTTTGAACTGAACCCGGATCACGTGCTGGTGAAACGCACTGCGGATACCCAGGATGAAGGGCAGTTTAAAGAGTGGGTTGAGCTGCTGCTTGACCAGGCGCTGTTTGCAGAGCGCGGTACGCTGGAAGATCCTAACCAGTTTATCCGCCGCATGAACCAGCTGCTGGTGTCATAAGTCTGATGTACCCGCCCGTAGTTGAGGTTATCCCCAACTGCGGGCGGGGCTATTACCGCTAGAGTTAACTTATTTTAATATCATCCAAATCGATATCCTCTTCTTCGCAATCGTTATTTTCAATAACCTCGCGAGGGACATCTTTCTTAATTGCAGCATAAATCGTCCCCGTCACCAGTATATTGACGAGCAACGCCATCACACCCGCCATCGGATGTGACATGGTTGGAATCATCAACACCCCACCGAAAGGTACCGTTGCATCAGCACCATATACCATAGTGACTGCGCCACCGCAGGCCCCGCCGATTGCAGCAGCAGCAATGCCGCGAATAATATCGTTCATGACGATAGGGATAGAACCTTCTACAATATTCACGACGCCCATCGGCACCGCTGATTTTAAGGTTTCGATCTCTTCGTCATTATAGATATTTTTACGTAGTAGTTTGGCTATGAAATAAGCAAGACCAAAGCCGATTGGCGTTGCGGTATTGACTAACTGAAGCGCCGTAATGGGTTCATTGATTCCCTGTGCCTGAAGCGTCAAAACGAAGGCGAAGCACGTTTTATTGAGCGGTCCACCGAAATCCACAATACATAACGCCCCAATCACCGCACCTAAAATTAAGTTAGATGACGTCCCCATACTTCTAAGGAAAGATGTTAATGCATCGGTGAAAATACCAATAGGCGTGCCGATGATATACACCATGATCAGGCAGCTGATAATGGATGCGAAAAAGGGAACGATTAATGTCGGCATTAAACCACGAGCCCAGGCTGGAACCTTGACGTTTTTAATGATGGCGAGCGCAATATATCCCGAAATGTAGCCGCCAATCATACCGCCGATGAAGCCCGCGCTAATCGCATTCGCCGCCAGACCGACGACAAAACCAGGTGCAATACCGGGTTTGCCAGCGATTGAGCCGGAAATACCGATAGCAATAACGACAGGCAACAGTCCAAGAGCTTTCGCACCGAGCGTCGCCAGGACCTGCCATAAATCAAAATGTCCTGGGACTAGCGTATCCTGAACCGTACCGCCAAGCGCCATACCGATAGCAATAATAAAGCCAGCACCACAGACAATAGGGATCAGGTACGAGATTGCGGTAAGCAGGTGGCCTTTCGGGTTCGCTGCTTTCCAGATTTCTTTGATATTCATAAATCACACCCTTTATTGATATGGGATGAGCAAAGATGAAATGTTATGAATTCACTATTTCACTGAGCTTTTCGATAAGTTTGTTTGGTGATTTCACTGCCGTTTCTGTGGCGACTTTAACGACTCTTTTGCCGGCAAAGCGTTCTTCTCCCGACACTTTCACATCGGCGGCTAACAGAACAATATCGGCCTGCGCAATCTCAGCATCGGTTAATGCGTTTTCGATACCAATCGTACCCTGCGTTTCAATTTTGACATTATGCCCCGCTTTTTTAGCGGCGATTTCAATTTTCTTCTGAGCAATATAAGTATGTGCAATACCGACGGTGCAGGCAGTAACCCCAACAATATTCATGGTTCTTCTCCATAGTGTTTTAATCGCAACAAATTTGCCGTAAACGGCAAGGGTAATGACTAACGTTAATTAAGCGTCAATGCCTTCAGCATTGAAAATATCGATGACTTTTTGAGGATCGTTAACCTTCAGCAATTGTGCGACGATATCTTCATCCGCCAGTGAACCCGAAACTTGAGAGAGTAAGCGGATATGGGTGGCATTTTGATCCACCAGGGTCACCGCGAATAAAATCACGCAGCGCACGTCGCTGTCATCCATGGTTTCCCAAGGGATCCCGTGCTGGGTGCGGCCAATGGCCAGGGCGGTATGGGCTACGCCCGAAGACTTGCCATGTGGGATCGCAATATGGTTTTCAAACCCAGTGGAGCCCTGTGCCTCACGAAGCCAGACGTCGCGAAGAAAATCATCTTTATGAGTAATGGCACCATCTTGAACCAATAAATCCGTTAATTCTTCAACGGCTTCTTCTTTGGTTTTCGCCGTCATATTTAATTTGATGTTTTTAACATTAAGTACAGTTGAGATGTCCATCATTTACCTTCGTTATCAGAGCATGAAATTTGAATAACAGAGTACACACCTCAGTTATGGCGTAATCGCTCTGTTATTAGATTTAAATAATCTGCATTTGAGAAATTGAAATAACGCTTATATCTATAATTAAAGCGTTATGCGGTAACCGTTTCCCGATAGAAAATATCGATCATCTTATCCCATGCCTGGCTGACATCCGCGTGTAAAGAAAATAGGCCCGATGTACCAACGATAAACACGTCGACACCAGATTCAGCAATCTGCCCAAACGTTTTCTCATTACATGAACCATCAATTTCGGTCAGGTAGTGGTAACCGTGCTTTTCACGCATATTGATGAGTTTTTTTATTTTGTTAAGCGACTCCGGTATAAATTTTTGGCCTGCATAACCCGGGTCAACCGACATGACGGTCACTTTATCCAGTAAATGTGCATATTCTGCAATGCTCTCCGCCGGTGTTGCCGGGTTAAGGACCACGCCGCATCTTTTACCCGCATCCTTGATCTGGTTAAGCAGACGGAAAATTTTGTTATTCGCCGTTTCTGGATGGAAGCTAATAATGTCGGCTCCGGCATCGAGGCACATGGGAATGATATCCTCTGGATGATTCACCATCAGATGAACGTCGATAGGAACCGTGGTGATTTTTTTCAGGTTCTCAATGAAAAAAGGCGAGAGCGTGATATTGCGGACGTAGTTTCCATCCATAATATCAACATGATAAAAATCCGCCTTGCTGTTCATTGCCGTGATTTGCTCTTTGAACAGCGTCAAATCCATACACATCAATGAGGGTGAAAATTTAGCGCCCATAAACCACCTCCGATACAAAATAGTTAGTTAAAAATGGCCATGATGTGGCCCAGAATAATGCCTACTACGCCGAAGTCCGCGTCGCCAAACGTGGTGGCGTCCAACCCCATATCACCCATCATTGGCAAAAGAATGGCAGGGAGGAATGAAATCAGCAGGCCATGGGCAAACGCCCCGATAACGGCGCCGCGACGCCCACCGGTAATGTTGCCGTAAACCCCAGCCGTTGCCCCGCAGAAGAAGTGCGGTGCCAGCCCCGGCACGATAACGCTCAAACCGAACAGTGGGCAGAGGAACATACTGACCAGCCCAGCAACAAAGCTTGAGAGGAACCCGACGATGACGGCATTAGGTGCAAACGGGAAGACGGTTGGGCAGTCGAGCGCTGGTTTCGCGTCTTTCACTAATTTGTCCGCAATCCCCTTAAACGCTGGGACTATCTCTGCAATGACCATGCGTACGCCTGCCAGGATGATATAAACACCAGCAGCAAAGGTGAGGGACTGAATAATGGCAAAGATAATGTAGTTTTGGCCCGAGCTCAGCGTCGTCTCGACAAAGGGTTTACCCGCCACACTCACTAATACCAGGAAAAGAATCATCATGATGAGCGAGATGGATACCGAGGAGTCACGAAGAAAGTTCAGAGACTGAGGTACCTTAATTTCTTCAATGGAAGGGCTTCCCTTGCCGACCACTTTGCCAACCAGTGCAGAAACTAAATAACCGGTGGAGCCAAAATGCCCCAGGGCAAGATCGTCAGTATGCGTAATTTTGCGGGTGAACGGTTGCAAAATGGCCGGGGAAATGACCATCATCGCCCCCAGAATGAGCGCGCCGATAGCGACAACCAAGAATCCTGATAACCCGCCTACGGATAAAATAACGGCCAGCATGGCGGCCATGTAGAGGGTGTGATGCCCCGTCAGAAAGATGTATTTTAATGGCGTGAAACGAGCAAGAACGATATTGAAAAGCATCCCTAAAACCATAATCATGGCCGTTGCTGTACCATAATTTTTCTGCGCCAGGGCTGCCATAGCATCGGTATTCGGCACGACGCCCTGGATATGAAACGAATGTTCAAATAGCTGGCTAAAGATGGTTAACGTATAGGCGACAATACCAGCGCCAGCCGTTAAAATAACAAAACCCATTATTGTTTTGAGTGTGCCAGAAATAACGTCTGATACCGATTTTTTTTGCAATAACAGGCCAGCCAGTGAAAATAACCCGACCAGAATTGCCGGTGTTCCTAGTACATCGTAAATAATAAACTGAAGCATAATAAACTCCACGAATCATATAAGAGTTGATTGGTTTTATTTCTGACTTTTCTTTGGTTTATCGTTGCCCAGTAAATTACTTAACCGTACATTATTAATGGCGGCTGAATATTTGTTTAATATGATTCTCACCAGAAAGACTCTGCAAAAAAAGAGCAGCGTATCTCCGGTTTTTTCATTGAATCGATAATATTTATTTCATCGCTGTTAATCTGTTTCTATGCATGCGTTCTCCTGAGGCTTCAATAGGGTGAACTATAAACAGCCAAATAAAATACAACTGTGATCGATCTCGCAGAGTTAGCGCTAACAAATAAAAATGTTAAAAATTGAGTTACCGCTAACTAACCCGCAACAGGCGGATACCTACGAAGGGCCTGGATGAATCAATACGAGAAGACGTTTGGACTGCCCTGGACGAGAAGAGCAGGGATGAGGACATGAAATCGCACCGTGCGTAAAATATCTGACCATTAACCGTTTCAGCCGACCCACCTTCCTTGAGCCAGTGCCGTTCTGGTGGTATCTTTTAGCGCTTTTTAAAAAATATCGACAACCTTTAAGGGGATTTTCGCAATGCGTATCATTCTGCTTGGCGCACCGGGCGCGGGTAAAGGAACTCAGGCACAGTTCATCATGGAGAAATATGGCATTCCGCAAATTTCCACCGGTGATATGCTGCGCGCGGCTGTAAAGTCCGGCAGCGAGCTGGGCAAACAGGCTAAAGACATCATGGACGCAGGCAAACTGGTCACTGATGAACTGGTTATCGCGCTGGTTAAAGAGCGTATCTCTCAGGAAGACTGCCGTAACGGCTTCCTGCTGGATGGCTTCCCACGCACTATCCCGCAGGCAGACGCCATGAAAGAAGCGGGCATCAACGTTGACTACGTTCTGGAATTTGACGTTCCTGACGAACTGATCGTTGACCGTATCATTGGTCGTCGCGTACACGCGGCATCTGGCCGTGTTTACCACATCAAATTCAACCCACCTAAGGTTGAAGGCAAAGATGACGTGACCGGCGAAGATCTGACCACCCGTAAAGACGATCAGGAAGAAACCGTGCGTAAGCGCCTGGTGGAATATCATCAGATGACCGCTCCGCTGATCGGTTACTACTCCAAAGAAGCGCAGGCGGGTAACACCAAGTACGCCAAAGTTGACGGCACCAAAGCCGTAGCTGACGTACGCGCTGAACTGGCGAAGATCCTCGGTTAATCTCGTCCTTCCGGCACCGAGCGTGCCGGATGGCGGCGTGAACGCCTTGTCTGGCCTACATTATACCGTAGGCCGGATAATCGCGGTGCCATCAGGCAAATTCTCCCTCTACCTCTCGCAGCAATTAGTTTTTCTTCCTCACTTTTCCGCTACAATTATCAACAATTTGAATCGATAAGAGGCGGTAATGCATCATAGTAAACCTGGTATTCTGCTGGTAAACCTCGGCACCCCCGATGCTCCAACGCCTGAAGCGATTAAACGCTATCTGACCCAGTTTTTAAGCGATACGCGCGTCGTCGATACGCCTCGTCTGCTGTGGTGGCCGCTGTTGCGCGGCGTCATTCTGCCGATTCGTGCGCCGCGGGTCGCCAAACTCTATCAATCCGTATGGATGGAAGAGGGCTCACCGTTGATGGTGTATAGCCGCCGCCAGCAGCGCGCGCTTGCCGCCCGTCTGCCTGATATCCCGGTAGTACTGGGGATGAGCTACGGTACGCCGTCGCTGCAAAGCGGTGTCGATGAACTGCTGGCGCAGGGCGTTGACCATCTCATTGTGCTGCCGCTGTATCCGCAATATTCTTGCTCGACGGTGGCGGCGGTGTGGGACGAACTGGCGCGAATTCTGGCAACCAAACGGGCAATCCCGAGCGTTTCGTTTATTCGCGACTACGCTACCGATCATGGCTATATTCAAGCGCTGGCCGCCAGCGCCCGCGCGTCGTTTGCCCGTCACGGCGAACCGGACGTGCTGCTGCTCTCCTATCATGGTATTCCGCAACGTTTCGCCAATGAAGGTGACGACTACCCTCAGCGCTGTCGCGATACCACCCGCGAGCTGGTCTCCGCGCTTGGCATCTCACCGGATAAGGTGATGATGACCTTCCAGTCGCGCTTTGGCCGCGAACCGTGGCTGACGCCTTACACCGATGAGACGCTGAAAATGCTCGGGGAGAAGGGCGTGAAGCACATTCAGGTGATGTGCCCGGGCTTCTCTGCCGACTGTCTGGAAACGCTGGAAGAAATTGCGGTGCAGAACCGTGAGGTGTTCATCGAAGCCGGTGGGCAGCAGTATGAATACATTCCGGCGTTGAATGACGACGAGGCGCATATCTCCATGATGGTGAATCTGACCGCGCGGTATACCTGATCGCAAGCAGGCGGAGGAGTGTGCTACTATTCCCCGCCTGTTAACAGCCATTCCAGAAATCACCATGAAATTTCCCGGTAAACGCAAATCCAAACACTATTTTCCGGTGGACGCTCGCGATCCGCTGCTGAAACAGATTCAACCTGAAAGTGAAACCAGTGCCTCCTGGGTTGTCGGTATCGACCAGACGCTGGTTGATATTGAGGCCAAAGTCGATGATGCGTTTATTGCGCGCTATGGCCTGAGCGCCGGGCATTCGCTGGTGATTGAAGATGATGTGGCGGAAGCATTGTATCAGGAGCTGGTACGCGAAAACCTGATCACCCATCAGTTTGCCGGTGGCACCATCGGCAATACTATGCACAACTACTCGGTACTGGCGGATGACCGCTCGGTGCTGCTGGGCGTGATGTGCAGCAACATCGAAATCGGTGGCTACGCCTATCGCTACCTGTGCAACACCTCAAGCCGTACCGACCTCAACTACCTGCAAGGTGTCGATGGCCCCATTGGCCGCTGCTTTACCCTTATCAGCGATTCCGGCGAACGTACCTTCGCCATCAGCCCGGGCCATATGAACAAGCTGCGCGCGGAAAGCGTGCCCGAGTCGGTGATTGCCGGTGCTTCTGCGCTGGTGCTGACATCGTATCTGGTGCGCTGTAAGCCGGGCGAACGGATGCCTGAGGCGACCATGCAGGCTATCGCCTATGCGAAGAAATATGACGTGCCGGTGGTGCTGACGCTGGGAACGAAATTCGTGATCGCCGAGAGCCCGGAGTGGTGGCAGAGCTTTATCAAAGAGCACGTGTCGATTCTGGCGATGAACGAAGAAGAGGCGGAAGCGCTGACTGGTTTAGGCGATCCGCTTCAGGCGTCTGATAAAGCGCTGGATTGGGTGGATCTGGTGCTGTGTACCGCCGGACCAACCGGGCTGTATATGGCTGGCTTTACCGAAAATGAAGCTAAACGCAAAACGCAGCACCCGCTGTTGCCGGGGGCGATTGCCGAATTTAACCAGTACGAATTCAGCCGCGCGGTGCGCTTTAAAGATTGTCAGGAACCGCTGCGCATTTACTCGCACATCGCGCCGTTTATGGGCGGCCCTGAGAAGATCATGAACACCAACGGCGCGGGCGATGGCGCGCTGGCCGCGCTGCTGCACGACATTACGGCGAATGCGTATCATCGTTCGAACGTGCCAAACTCCAGCAAGCACCAGCATAACTGGCTGACCTACTCGTCGCTGGCGCAGGTGTGTAAGTATGCAAACCGGGTAAGCTATCAGGTACTGAACCAGCACTCACCGCGCCTGACGCGCGGTCTGCCGGAGAAAGAAGATAGCCTCGAAGAGGCGTACTGGGAACGGTAAGATTATTATTCAGGCCTACGCAAACGTGTAGGCCTGATAAGCGTAGCGCCATCAGGCAATATCGGCGCACATTGCCGGATGGCGGCTTCGCCTTATCCGGCCTACGATAGAGCGACGATTATTATCCGCTAACCGCCTCACTCAACGGCGGGTCGCTCAACAACCCCAGCATCGTTTTAGCAATTTCACGCTCACCCATCACCACTTCATTGGCTCCACGCTCGCTGATATACGCCACTTCATCGTCGTAGTGCGCACGGGCGATAATCTCAAGATCCGGGCATTTCTCACGGGCGCTGGCGACAATCTCTCCGGCTTCGTAGCCGTTTGGAATGGTCAGCAGCAGCCAGCGCGCGCAGTCCAGATGCGCCAGGTTCATAATCTCTTCATTGGCAGCATTGCCCAGCACCGCACGAATGCCGCGTTCGCGCAGTTCGTCGACGCGGGTACGCGATGTTTCAATCACCACCAGTGGAATGCCCTGCGCCATCAGCTTCTCGCCCAGCAGGCTGCCAACGCGGCCGTAGCCGACCAGCAGCGCGTGGTTACAGATATCCACCGGGATTTGCTTCTCGTCTTCCAGCGCCTCTTCCAGCGTCTGTTCCTCAAGGGTTTCCGTTCTCTCGAGGTATTTTTCGAGCACTGAGAACAGCACTGGGTTGAGCATAATGGAGAGGATAGCGCCAGCGAGCACCAGATTCTGCCCGGATTGCGGCAGCAGCCCCAGCGCCATGCCAAGACCGGCAAGGATAAAGGCGAATTCACCAATCTGCGCCAGGCTGGTGGCGATGGTCAGCGCCGTGCGCTGCGAGTGGCCAAACAGGCGCACCAGGCCGAAGGCTGCCAGCGATTTACCGAAGATAATGATGGCAAGCGTTGCCAGCACGGCCAGTGGCTGTTCAATGAGGATCAGCGGGTCAAACAGCATCCCGACGGAGACAAAGAACAGCACTGCGAACGCATCGCGCAGCGGCAGCGTATCGTGGGCAGCACGATGGCTCAGCTCAGACTCGTTCAGCACCATCCCGGCGAAGAACGCGCCCAGGGCGAAGGAGACATCGAACAGCTCAACCGCGCCGAAGGCAATCCCCAGCGCCAGCGCCAGTACCGAGAGGGTAAACAGTTCACGAGAGCCGGTGGCGGCGCTGCGGGAAAGGATCCACGGCACCAGACGGCGGCCAACCAGCATCATAATGGCGATAAACGCCACTACTTTGCCGATGGTGATTGCCATATCGACAGCCAGTGAGGCAAACCCGATATTCTCTTTTTCCATCATCCCGGCGACGGCTGGCAGCAGGACCAGCGTCAGCACCATCACCAGATCTTCAACAATTAGCCAGCCAATGGCGATTTGCCCGCGCTGACTATCGATAAGCTGTCGTTCCTCCAACGCGCGCAGCAGCACCACGGTACTGGCGGTGGAGAGACATAGACCAAAGACGATACCGGTCATGATTGACCAGCCTAAGAAGGTGGAGAGCAGCATGCCGAGCAACGTCGCGACGGCTATCTGCGCAATCGCCCCGGGGATGGCTATCGACTTTACCGCCATCAGATCCTTGAGCGAGAAATGGAGACCCACGCCAAACATCAGCAGAATAACGCCTAATTCCGCCAGTTCAGGGGCCAGTTTGGTATCAGCGACAAATCCTGGAGTAAACGGTCCGGCCAGTACGCCCGCTAACAAATATCCTACCAGTGGAGAGATTCTTAACTTATTGGCAATCATGCCAAGAAAAAAAGCGAGCACAAGGCCACCAACAATGGTGGTGATTAGCGGTGTGGCGTGATGCATTCCGTCTCCTTTCGTCGTGATGCGTGGTCCCATTTTTGGAGCAGAATGCCGAAACAGCCTGAAAACCAAAAAACCTCGTAATAGTTTATGACAATTTCGGTCATTTTGTTTGTGAATAATTCTTGAATTTAACTAAAAAACTGATTTTTTAGGAGTAGATGGCACAAAAGAGAAAATGGAATACGTAAAGACAGAGAGGACGTGTGCTTGCGGGGAGGAAGACGGCAGCCAAAATAAAGGTTTGGCTGCCTGAAAATCAGTGTTTTTGACGGTTATCAGGTAGGAATATGGTCAACATCCCAATAAGCGGCAGGAAAGCACATATTTTATAAACCAGGTCGATACTGGTGTGGTCCGCAATCAGCCCGAGAACCGCGGCACCAAGGCCACCCATCCCAAAGGCGAAACCGAAGAACAGCCCAGAAACCATACCGATACGCCCCGGTAAGAGCTCTTGTGCGTACACCAGAATAGCGGAAAACGCCGACGCGAGGATAAATCCAATGATCACCGTCAGAATACCCGTCCACCAGAGCGTTGCGTAGGGTAAAAGGAGAGTGAACGGTGCAACGCCAAGGATAGAGCCCCAAATAACATATTTACGCCCAATCTTATCGCCCACAGGCCCGCCAATTACGGTCCCCGCGGCAACCGCAAACAGGAAGGCAAAGAGGTGAATCTGGGCATTTTGTACCGATAACCCGAATTTTTGCATCAGATAAAAGGTGTAGTAGCTGCTAATACTCGCCATATAGAAGTATTTCGAGAAAATCAGCATCAGCAAGATGAAAACGGCGAGCACAACTTTGTTTTTCGGCAGCGGGTTAACGATAACCGCTTTCGGTTTGCCTTTCGCTAAACGATGCTGAGCAGCATACCAGCGGCTAACCTGCGCCAGCACGACAATCGCCAGCAGCGCAGCCAGTACGAACCAGGCCACGTTACCTTTGCCGTATGGGGCGATGATTACCGCCGCCAGCAATGGCCCCAGCGAGCTGCCGAAGTTGCCGCCCACCTGGAAGATGGACTGCGCCAGCCCGTGGCGTCCGCCGGAGGCCATGCGGGCCACGCGGGAAGACTCCGGGTGGAATACCGAAGAGCCAGTACCGACGAGTGCGGCGGCCAGCAGTACGGTGCCAAAGCTACCCGCGAGCGCAAGCAGTACCAGGCCGCTGAGGGTAAAGCACATACCCACCGGCAGTGACCACGGCATCGAGCGTTTATCGGTAATGTAACCGATGACCGGCTGGAACAGTGATGAGGTAAGCTGGAAGGTCAGGGTTATCATCCCAATCTGCACGAAGCTTAGCGAAAACTCCGCCTGCAACAGCGGATAAATCGCCAGGATCAACGACTGAATCATATCGTTGAGCAGATGGGAGAGGCTGATCGCTCCGAGAATACCAAATGAAGTACGACCCTTTTGCGAAGACGCAGATGGGCCAGGCCGCGTAGGGCTGGTTTCAGAAATTGCCATAGATTCCACTTGTAATTTGTAGTGCGATGTTGGGGGAAAACGCTTTAATAATAATTATCAGACTAAGATACCTGCCTACGACGTTTGAAGGAAGTCTCATTTCTGAAAACAAATTAGACTAATATTTCAGAGCATTGTAATTTCGCGGTTGTTATTCACTCAGGGAGAGAAACATGCAATTTGTTAAACGGGGCGTGGCGCTGGCGATGCTGGCAGCACTGTCTTTGGTCAGCTTACCTTCGCAGGCCTATCAGCAGGATAAAACCTACAAAATCACCATCCTGCATACTAACGATCATCACGGTCACTTCTGGCGTAGTGAATATGGTGAATATGGTCTGGCGGCGCAAAAAACGCTGGTGGACGGTATTCGTAAAGAGGTGGCGGCAGAAGGCGGTAGCGTACTGCTGCTCTCCGGCGGCGACATTAACACCGGGGTGCCGGAGTCTGACCTTCAGGATGCCGAGCCTGATTTCCGCGGCATGAACCTCGTGGGCTATGACGCGATGGCCGTGGGAAACCACGAATTTGATAACCCGATGAGCGTGCTGCGCCAGCAGGAAAAATGGGCAAAATTCCCGTTCCTCTCCGCCAACATTTATCAGAAAAGCACCGGCGAGCGCCTGTTTAAACCCTGGGCGATTTTCAAACGTCAGGATCTCAAAATTGCCGTTATTGGTCTAACCACCGATGACACCGCTAAAATTGGCAACCCGGAATATTTCACCGATATCGAATTCCGCAAACCGGCGGAAGAAGCGAAACTGGTGATTCAGGAACTCCAGCAAAAAGAGAAGCCGGACCTGATTCTGGCGGCGACCCATATGGGGCATTACGACAATGGCGAGCACGGTTCCAACGCGCCGGGTGATGTCGAAATGGCGCGCAGCCTGCCTGCGGGCGCGCTGGCGATGATTGTGGGTGGTCACTCACAGGACCCGGTTTGCATGGCGTCGGAGAATAAAAAGCAGGTCGACTACGTACCGGGTACCCCGTGTGCGCCAGACAAACAAAACGGCATCTGGATTGTGCAGGCACATGAGTGGGGTAAATATGTTGGCCGCGCTGACTTTGAGTTCCGCAACGGCGAGCTGAAGCTGGTGCACTATCAGCTGATCCCTGTGAACCTGAAGAAAAAGGTGACCTACGATAACGGCCAGAGTGAGCGCGTACTTTACACGCCACAAATCCCGGAAAACCCGCAGATGCTCTCGCTGTTGACGCCGTTCCAGAGCAAAGGTAAAGCACAGTTAGAGGTGAAAGTGGGCAGCGTGAACGGGCATCTCGAAGGTGACCGCAGCAAAGTTCGCTTTGTGCAAACCAATATGGGACGCCTGATTCTTGCTGCGCAAATGGCGCGCACTGGCGCTGACTTTGGCGTAATGAGCGGCGGCGGCATTCGTGATTCCATTGAAGCGGGCAATATCACCTACAAGAGCGTGCTAAAGGTGCAGCCGTTTGGCAACGTGGTGGTGTACGCCGACATGAGCGGTAAAGAGGTGACCGAGTACCTGACCGCCGTGGCGCAGATGAAGCCGGACTCCGGGGCTTACCCGCAGTTTGCTAACGTGAGTTTTGTGGCAAAAGACGGGCAGCTTCAGGACCTGAAAATCAAAGGTGAGCCGGTTGACCCTGCGAAAACCTACCGCATGGCGACCCTGAGCTTTAACGCCACCGGCGGGGATGGGTATCCGAAAATTGATAGCAAACCGGGATATGTGAATACCGGGTTTATCGATGCTGAGGTGCTCAAACAGTATATCGAGCAGAACTCACCGTTGGATGTGAATGCTTACGAACCGAAAGGGGAAGTGAGCTGGCAGTAAGGTTTGAGCCGTTCCCGGCGACGCTTCGCTTGGCCGGGCTACGTTCTATTCCCTCTCCCCTTTGGGGAGAGGGTTAGCGTGAGGGGACAACCTGCACCTATCAATCCCGGCGCGCAATATCCGCAAACGTCGCGCTAAGAATTTTCGCTAAATCGCCCGCAGCCAGTTCAATATCCAGCCCGCGTTTGCCACCGGAAACATAAATAGAGGCAAATTCCTGTGACGGCGCATCAATCACCGTTGGCAGACGCTTCTTCTGCCCCAACGGGCTTATACCACCCACCAGATAGCCGGTCACGCGCTGGGCGACCATCGGGTCGGCCATGTCGACTTTTTTTGCCCCTAGCGCCTTCGCGACCTTTTTCAAATCCAGCTGCCCGGCGACCGGTGTCACCGCGACCGCCAGCTGTTTCATATCGCCGTTCATCGCAACCAGCAGCGTTTTATATACCTGGTCGGCATTCAGCCCCAGTTTACGCACCACTTCATCGCCAAAATTAGTTTCATTTGGATCGTGATCGTAGGTGTGGATGCTGAACGGGATCTTGTTCTTTTCGAGTAGCTTAACTGCGGGAGTCATAACGTTCCTTCTTACTGCAGACGTGATATGCACTCAGCATACGCCCTAAAACGGACTAAAAAATAGTATAATCTTGCGCAATAGGTATTGGCAGTTGCGGCAACTTTGAGCGACAATCGAGAGATCCGGAGTGCGAACTCCGGGATAATAATAATGATGAAATTCCTCTTTGACGGGCCAATAGAGATATTGGCCATTTTTTTATCTCAGCATCTGCGGCAGGTTGCCTTCCCCATACAAATGGAGCGCCCCCACGGCCACCACATAACGCCCTGGCGGCAGCGCCAGCAGCGCGTCACGCCAGGCTTCATTGCGTTTTACCATCAACACATCATACAGCGACTGGCTAAAGGTATTGGGCAGCGACGCCGTGCCGTTAGACGGTGGCTGCTCTAACCACCATCCGATCATCACTTGCAGCAGCCGGGCGTTGGTGTGCCAGTGGGTCAGCGTATCGTCGAGTAACGCCATTCCCCCGTCGGGAAGGTGACAGAGCAGGGCTATCTGGCTATCGGCTCCCTCCAGTTCCTGCACCGGCAGCGACGTTTCGCGCGCCGCCTGCAGGAGCTGATAATCAATACCGTAATCCGGGCGTAGCCCCAGCTTTTGCGCCTGGGTGGCCTGCAGCACCATGGCAACCTGCCACAGTGGCTGGGTATCAAAGCGATACAGCGGCATTCCCAGTTCGTCGCTGAGTTTTTCCAACTGGCTGAACTGCGCTTCGCTGAGTCGTTCGCGAAGCGGCGGGTATTCCGGTAAATCGCTGAAAGGGGTCTCGTTACCGGAGATATCCGCTTCAACGATTAACGCATCGGCCTGACGAAGTTTTTTCAGCAGCTTAGCGGGAAGCGGCGCCATGTCGCGCATTCCCATGTGAATGCTGCCAACTAAATGCAGATAGCGACCGCCGGGGAGTATGACGTCCAGCGCGGGCCAACTGTACGGGGAACCGCGCAGCGTGTGCCACAGGCGTTGTAGTTGATTTAACAGGCTCATCCGCGCTCCCTGGAAGGAAAATCTCATGCTAGCGCGATGGGGGGAAAGGTGCAAACGCGTCCCTCCCGGTGGCGGGAGGGACGGTGGGTTACTGTTTAGGTTTGAAGCGCAGCAGGCGGTTAGCGTTACTCACAACGGTAATCGATGAGAGCGCCATCGCGGCCCCCGCAACCACCGGGTTTAGCAGCGTTCCGGTCAGCGGCCAGAGGATCCCGGCGGCAATCGGGATACCCAGCGAGTTATAGACAAATGCCCCGAGCAGGTTCTGCTTCATATTACGCAGCGTGGCGCGAGAAATCGCCAGCGCATCGGCGACCCCGACCAGGCTATGGCGCATCAGCGTAATCGCCGCGGTTTCAATCGCAACGTCGCTGCCGCCGCCCATGGCGATACCTACATCGGCCTGCGCTAACGCTGGCGCATCGTTGATACCGTCACCGACCATTGCCACTTTTTGGCCCTGCGCCTGCAAATCTTTAATCGCCTGCGCTTTACCGTCCGGTAGTACGCCAGCAATTACCTCATCAATACCCGCTTCTTTGGCAATCGCGTTGGCGGTGACGGGATTATCCCCGGTCAGCATCACCAGGCGGTAGCCTTCACGGTGCAGACGTTGCAGCGCGGCAACGCTGTCGCTGCGCAGCGGGTCACGAATGGCGAACAGCGCGGCGGCTTTGCCGTCGATTGCCAACAGCACCGGGGTTGCGCCCTGTGCTGCTTGTTGCGCCATTTCATCGTCCAGCTCGCGGGTGACGACCTGATGTTCATGCAGCAGCGCCTGGTTGCCGAGCAACAGGGCATGTCCGTCACTTTCGCCGCTAACTCCAAGCCCACGCAGGGTGCGGAAGGCATTAACCTGCGGCAGTGATTTCTCGGCGGCTTTCTCCACAATAGCGCGCGCTAATGGGTGGTTCGAGCCCTGTTCCAGCGCGGCGGCCAGACGCAGCGCGGTGGCTTCGCTCATTGCGCCCAGCGTTTTTACCGCAACGACCTGCGGTTTACCTTCGGTCAGCGTGCCGGTTTTATCAAACACCAGCGTGGTGAGCTCACTGGCGCGCTGCAATGCATCGGCATCACGTACCAGCACGCCGTACTCTGCGGCGCGGCCGACACCGGCAATAATCGACATCGGCGTTGCCAGACCCAGCGCACAAGGACAGGCGATAATCAGCACCGTCGTGGCGATAACCAGGGTGTAGACAATCTGCGGCGCCGGGCCGAAGAAGTACCAGATGGCGGCGCTGAAAATGGCAATGGCGACCACCACCGGCACGAACACGGCGGAGATTCTATCCGCTAGTTGGCCGATTTCAGGCTTACTGCTTTGTGCCTGACGCACCATCTTAATAATGCGCGACAGCGTGGTGTGGCTGCCGACAGCGCTTGCGCGGAACTGGACTGAACCATCTTCGACCACGGTACCGGCGTGAATGCTATCGCCATCGCCTTTTTGCTGCGGGATAGGCTCACCGGTCAGCATCGCTTCATCAAACCAGGCTTCGCCCTGGCTAATTTCACCGTCAACGGGGACGCGGTCGCCGGTAGCCAGGCGCAGGATCATCCCCGGCTGAACGTCGGCCAGCGGCACGGTTTTTTCACCGTCTTCCGTCACCACGCGGGCGGTTGGCGGCGTCAGGTCGAGCAGTTTTTCCAGCGCCCGGGAGGAGCGCTGACGTGCACGCGCCTCCAGCATATGCCCCAGATTTATCAGACCGATAATCATGGCGCTGGCTTCGTAATAAAGGTGGCGGGCTTCCATTGGGAACCACTGCGGCCACAGGTTGACGCTCATCGAGTAGAGCCATGCGACGCCGGTACCTAAGGCGACCAGGGTGTCCATCGTGGCGGTACGGTTCTTCAGGCTTTTCCATGCGCTGGTGTAAAAGTGACCGCCGGCAAAGACCATCACCGCCAGGGTGATTAAGCCGATGACCAGCCACAGGGAACGGTTATCGTCGGAGACCATCATGTTGTCGCCAATCATGCCCCAGACCATCACCGGGATACCGACCAGCAGGGCGACGATCGCCTGCCAGCGAAAACGCTTCATGGTCGCGAGGGCGGTTTCCTGCTGACGCTCGCGGCGCTTGAGGTCATCCTCAATCGCTTCCGCGCCGTAGCCCGCTTTTTCTACTGCCTGAACTAAATCCCCGGCGGAGGCGCTGCCCATAACCAGGGCCGTGCGCTCCGCCAGATTTACCCGTGCCTGTACGACGCCCGGTACGGCCTGCAACGCATTCTGTACCCGGGAAACGCAGCTGGCGCAGCTCATACCGTTGATCAGCAATTGTTGGCTGTCATCCAGTTCCTGTGCTGCCGGAAGCTCAGGGGTGGCCGCTGTCAGTGCTTCCGACGGGAGTGATGACTCTGCCAGCGGTTTAGCCTTTGGGTGGCTTAACTCCGCACCATAACCGGCTTGCTTAATGGTTTCGATAAGCGCGTCAGCGCTGGCGCTGCCGGTCACGTGGGCGGCTTCGATAGTCACTTCCGCATGGTCAACGTCGGGGCGTTGTTCCAGGCTCTCTTTCACGCGTTTTACGCAGTGGCCGCAGGACAGACCGTCCAGGGCTAGATCGATGGTTTGAGACATATCACTTTCCTCAATAATGGATGACCAAATTCACCTTATGGTCTACAGTTGTGAAGGTTAAACCTTCCAGCAAGGGGAAGGTCAAGGGGGAAATGTGAATATCAGTGATGTTGCCAAAAAAACCGGCTTAACCAGCAAAGCGATTCGCTTTTATGAAGAGAAGGGGCTGGTCACGCCGCCACTGCGTAGCGAAAACGGCTACCGCAGCTACACGCAGAAACACCTTGATGAGTTTACGCTACTGCGTCAGGCACGACAGGTTGGGTTTAATCTCGAAGAGTGCGGCGAACTGGTGAATTTGTTTAACGATCCAAAGCGCCACAGCGCCGATGTGAAAGCCTATACGCTGCAGAAAGTCGCGGACATCGAGCGTCATATCAACGACCTGCAGGCGATGCGCGATCAGCTGCTCTCGCTGGCAGAATCCTGCCCGGGAGATGACAGCGCCGATTGTCCGATTATTGATAATCTCTCCGGCTGCTGTCACCGTAAAACCCTGGCCTGATGGCTAGCGAGGAGGGGAGAGTCTGATTCGCAGGACGATCCCTTCCACCGCAATCACCTCGACTTTGCTGCCAGCGGGCAGATCGTCATCGGCGGCAACCGGCCATGAGCTATCGCCAACGCGCATATGGCCGCGACCGTTCACCAGCGTGCTATCCAGCGTAAAGCGCTGGCCCAGCAGCTGTTGACCGCGCTGGTTAAGCTGGCCTTCTGACGGGCGCTGACGGCTTGTCCGCTGAGTCAGCCACTTCCACCATAGCCAGGCCGCCAGCAGCGTCAGCACGGCAAACAGCGCGCCCTGCCATTCCCAACCGATCGGCAGCAGCCAGGTAATGGCGCCGGTGACCGCCGCCGCAATGCCGCTCCACAGCAGGTAGCCGCTGCCACCGAGCATTTCAGCAACCAGAAGCAACCCGCCAAGGCTTAGCCAGAAGAGATGCGGGTGCGAGAGCACCAGCGCAATCATGATGATTTCCGTTCGCTGGCGCTGTCTTTAATCAGCTCGGCGATCCCGGCGATTGAGCCCATCAGACTGCTAGCATCCAGCGGCATCATGACCACTTTGCTGTTATTGGCGGAGCCAATCTGCTGCAGCGCGTCGGTGTATTTCTGCGCCACGAAGTAGTTCACCGCCTGAATGTCACCGGCGGCAATGGCTTCAGATACCATCTTCGTTGCTGTAGCTTCAGCTTGCGCAGAACGTTCACGCGCTTCTGCCTGCAGGAACGCCGACTGACGCTCACCTTCAGCGGTAAGGATCTGCGCCTGTTTTTCACCTTCGGCTTTAACGATTTGCGCCTGGCGAATCCCTTCTGCTTCCAGAATATAGGCACGCTTAGTACGTTCCGCCTTCATCTGCGCGTTCATGGCGTCGATAAGCTCAGCCGGTGGGCGGACATCGCGAATCTCGATACGGGTGATTTTGATGCCCCACGGATTCGTTGCTTCATCAACGATATGCAGCAGACGCGTGTTGATGTTGTCACGCTGGGAGAGCATTTCGTCGAGCTCCATCGAACCGAGGACGGTACGAATGTTTGTCATCGTCAGGTTGATAATGGCCAATTCAAGATTGCTGACCTCATAGGCCGCTTTTGGGGCATCAATGACCTGAATAAAGCAAACGGCATCAATTGAGACGTTGGCGTTATCTTTGGAAATCACTTCCTGGGAAGGGATATCGAGCACCTGCTCCATCATATTGATTTTGCGGCCGATACGATCCATAAACGGCACGACCAGGCTTAAGCCCGGATGCAGGGTTTTGGTGTAGCGGCCAAAGCGTTCAACCGTCCACTGGTAGCCCTGAGGCACAACTTTGACACCCGCCGCGACAATGACCAGCGCGACGAAGATAAGAACCGGGATAAATATCAGCATAAAACCTCCTGTTTAACTGTCCGTAACCTCTTCAAGTATATCGGCTATGCGGGGGAAATTCGCCCCCTGAAATTAATTGGGGTTACACTAAGGGCACAAAAGTCAGCATCAGGACACATTAAAGCAATGAAGGAAAATAGCGCGATTTTACAACTTGAACAGGTGAGCTTTCGTATTGGCGAGAAAACGGTCCTTGATAAGATTAATTTAAGCGTAGCCCCCGGTGAATTTAAGCTGATTACCGGGCCCTCCGGCTGCGGCAAAAGCACCTTATTAAAAATTATCGCCTCGCTGCTTTCACCTACCGATGGGAAGATTCTCTTTGAGGGGAAGGATATCAATGCACTAACGCCGGAAGCCTATCGCCAGCAGGTTTCCTACTGCGCACAAACCCCGGCGCTGTTTGGTGATACGGTTTACGACAACTTTATTTTCCCGTGGCAGATTCGCCATAAAAATCCTGAACCGGATCGTTTTCTGACGCAGTTGGCGCGCTTTGGCCTGCCGGAAGAGACGCTGTCGAAATCGATTAACGATCTCTCCGGTGGCGAAAAACAGCGGGTGTCGCTCATTCGTAACCTGCAATTTTTACCGAAGGTGCTGCTGCTGGATGAAATAACCAGCGCGCTGGATGAGCAAAACAAAAAGAACGTGAACGAGATTATTCATCAGTACGTGCGCGAGCAGCAGATTGCCGTGCTGTGGGTGACGCACGATAAAGATGAAATTAGCCATGCGGATGAAGTGGTGACGCTGCCTTCGCATCAGGAGGCGGTCAATGAATAGCGAACATATCATCACTAACCAATCGCTGGCGCTGTCGATGGTGCTGGTACTGGTGGCCATCCTGGTGAGCTACCGGGAAAAGCTGGCGCTGGAAAAAGACATTATCTGGAGCATCTGCCGGGCGGTGGTGCAGCTGATTATCGTCGGCTACGTGCTGAAATATATCTTCAACGTTAATCACGCGGTGCTGACGCTGTGCATGGTGCTGTTTATCTGCTTCAACGCGGCGTACAACGCGCAAAAGCGCAGTAAGTATATCGATAAAGCCTTTGTGTCATCGTTTATCGCCATTACCACCGGCGCGGGGCTAACGCTGGCGGTGCTGGTGTTCTCCGGCTCCATTGCCTTTGTGCCGATGCAGGTTATCCCTATTTCCGGGATGATTGCCGGGAATGCGATGATTGCTGTGGGGCTGTGTTACAACAACCTGGGGCAGCGCTTTAGCGCCGAGCAGCAGCAAATTCAGGAGAAGCTGAGTCTGGGAGCTACGCCGAAAATGGCTTCCGCACGCCTGATCCGCGAAAGTATTCGAGCGTCGCTGATCCCGACCGTGGATTCGGCAAAAACTGTGGGGTTGGTGAGTTTGCCGGGAATGATGTCCGGGCTGATTTTTGCCGGTATCGACCCGGTCAAAGCGATTAAGTATCAGATTATGGTGACGTTTATGCTGCTCTCAACCGCCAGCCTGTCGACCATTATTGCCTGCTATCTGACCTACCGGAAGTTTTACAACGCCCGCCATCAGCTGGTGGTGACACAGCTGAAGAAACGCGCGTAGCGTGAGATTTCCCGGGGTCGCTTCGTTCGCCAGGGCTACCAAAACGTAGCCCGGCCAAGCGAAGCGCCCCCGTGAATCACACCGTTAGTACAGCAGCGAATACAGCTGGCGACGATACTTCGACGCCAACGCATCACCGGTACCGAGCGCCGCCAGAATTTCCTGCAGCATCTTGCGCGCCTGACCATCGGCCGCGCCTAAGTCTTTACGCAGGTGGCTGAACAGCAGCTCCAGCGCCTCTTCGTTACGGCCCACCTGATGCAGCTGAAGCGCCAGCTTCGAGGCCAGCGCGGCATCTTCTGGGTTGGCCTCTACTTCTTGCTGCAATTGCTGAATTTCCGGCGTATCTGCTGCCTGCTTCAGCAGCTCAATCTGCGCAACCAGCCCCTGATAGCGGGTGTCCTGGTCCTGCAACGGAATGGTTTTCAGCACCGCTTCTGCCTCTTCTGAACGGTTAAGCTCAATCTGCGTTTCCGCCAGCAGCAGGCCAATCTGGCTGTCCTGACCGGAGAGCTGCCAGGCATCTTTCAGCAGCGGCAGCGCGTCGGCATGGTTGCCTTCCTGAATCAGCGCCAGCGCCTGCTGTGCTTTCAGCTCTTCTTCACGCGGCAGCACTTTATCGAGCAGCGCGCGAATCGCCTCTTCCGGCTGCGGGCCCTGGAAGCCGTCAACCGGTTGGCCGTTCTGGAACAGGTAAACGGTTGGGATAGAGCGCAGGCCAAACTGAGAGGCGACCATCTGCTCGGCGTCGCAGTCGACCTTCGCCAGAATAAACTGACCGTTATACTGCGCGGCCAGATTTTCCAGCACCGGCGTCAGTTCCAGACAGTGCTGGCTACGGTCGGACCAGAAGTAGAACAGCACCGGTGTGGTAACGGATTGCTCCAGCGTCTGGTGGAGATTAGCTTCGGTAATGTTGACGATATTCTGTACGGACATAGGTCTTTCTCTGTAGTCGGTTTGTATTCGAGATGGGGGCAAAAGCGTCGGCTTCAACTTAGCCCTGCAGAATTTTGTCCATCGCACGACCCGGCAGCAGGCGTTTCAGCCAGCCAACCGCGTGGGTGACCAGGGTGACCGGATAGCGTAATTTCGGCTTATCGCTGATAAACGCATGGCGCACTTTCGCCACCACCGCATCCGGGCCTAGGGTGAAGCGTGCGGCAATGCCGGGATTCTCCACCGGCTTATCGCTGGTCTGGTTGACGTTCTCGGTAAAGCGGGTGCGAATCGGGCCGGGTTCAATCAGGCTCACCTTCACGCCCGTATGGCGCAGCTCCATGCGCAGCGCGTCTGACCAGGCTTCCAGCGCGTATTTGCTGGCGGCATAAGCACCGCGGCCCGGCGTAGAGATAAGCCCCATCACCGATGACGTCATGACGATACGGCCTTCGCCGTGTGGGATCATGGCCGGCAACAGGCGCATGGTTAGCTGGTGGACGCCGAAAAAGTTGGCGGAAAACTGCTGCACCATTTGCGCGCGGCTGATGCTCTCCAGCGGCCCATAAACGCCATATCCGGCGTTATTAAACAGACCAAACAAACGATTATTTGTCAGTGCGATCACCTGCTCCGCGGCGTTATCGACGCTTTCCGGGCTGTCGAGGTCGAGCAATATTCCGGTAAACCCCATGCCGTTCATGCGCTTCACATCATCGGGTTTGCGGCAGGCGGCCAGTACGCGAAAACCCTGGCGTTTCAGTTCTAACGCGCTTTCGAGGCCAATCCCGCTGGAACATCCTGTAATTAAGACCGATTTTTGCATAACTTTACCTGAAGACACCGCTTTACTTTCCGGCATCGTGATTAACTAATGGAGCCAGGCGTGTCGCCATCCAGTCAGCAATAAACGGCTGGGCGTCACGATTGGGATGAATGCCATCATCCTGCATCCACTGCGGCTTGAGATAGACCTCTTCCATGAAGAAGGGCAGCAGTGGAATAGAAAACTCGCTGGCGAGCCGCGGATATACAGCGCTGAAGGCCTCATTATAGCGGCGTCCGTAGTTTGCTGGCAGACGAATTTGCATTAATAACGGTTGGGCATGGGCGGCTTTCACCTGCTGCAGAACTGTGCGCAGCGTTTTCTCGGTTTGCTGCGGCTGAAAACCGCGCAGTCCATCGTTGCCGCCGAGTTCAACCAGCACCCATTGTGGTTTATGTTGTTGAAGTAGTGCGGGCAGGCGCGCTAGCCCCTGGTCTGAGGTATCGCCGCTAATACTGGCGTTCACCACCGTGATGTCAGGTTGCCATTTATCGTTCAACAGCGCCGGCCAGGCCGTATTGGCCGCCATGCGATAGCCCGCGCTAAGGCTGTCGCCAAGCACTAACAGCGTGTCCGCCGCCGCGGCGCGCAGGCTAAACAGAATCAAAAACAGGACAGGCAAATGCCAGCGGAAAACGTACTTGAAGTGCATCATCTTAAGAAATCCGTCGGTCAGGGGGAGCATGAGCTTTCCATCCTTACCGGAGTTAACCTGATTGTCAAACCGGCGCAAACCCTTGCTTTGATTGGCGAGTCGGGCTCCGGGAAGTCGACGCTGCTGGCGATTCTGGCCGGGCTGGATGACGGCAGCAGCGGCGAGGTGAAGCTGCTGGGGCATCCGCTGGAGAAGCTCGATGAAGAAGCGCGAGCGTGCCTGCGTGCCCAGCATATCGGCTTCGTTTTCCAGTCCTTCATGCTGATCCCAACGCTTAATGCGCTGGAGAACGTTGAGCTGCCTGCGCTGCTGCGTGGGGAAAGTGACGGGCAAAGCCGCCAGGGGGCAAAGGCATTGCTGGAACAATTGGGGTTAGGCAAGCGTCTGCACCATCTCCCGGCGCAGCTTTCCGGGGGTGAACAGCAGCGCGTGGCGCTGGCGCGCGCCTTTAATGGTCGCCCGGATCTGCTGTTTGCCGATGAACCGACCGGCAACCTCGACCGTCAGACCGGTGACAAAATCGCCGACCTGCTTTTCTCACTTAACCGTGAACACGGCACCACGCTGATTCTGGTGACCCACGATGCGCAGCTTGCCGCGCGCTGCGACCGACGGCTGCGGCTGGTCGACGGGCAGCTACGGGAGGAGGCATGATTTTACGCTGGTTCTGGCGGGAGTGGCGCTCGCCGTCGCTGCTGATTGTCTGGCTGGCGCTGAGCCTGGCGGTGGCCTGCGTGCTGGCGCTGGGCAGCATCAGCGACCGCATGGACAAAGGGCTCAATCAACAAAGCCGTGAATATATGGCGGGCGACCGGGTGCTGCGCACTTCGCGTGAAGCCCCAACGCAGTGGATTGAGCACGCGCGCGCTCAGGGACTCACGGTTGGCGAACAAATTAACTTCTCGACCATGACCTGGGCGGGCGATACGCCGCAGCTTGCCGACGTGAAAGCGGTGGACGACAGCTACCCGCTGTACGGCGACCTGCAAACCGAACCGGCGGGCCTGAAACCGCAGGCCGGGACGGTGCTGCTGGCTCCCCGCCTGATGGCGCTGCTGAATCTGAAAACCGGCGATAACCTTGACGTTGGCGACGCCACGCTGCGTATTGCCGGGGAAGTGGTGCAGGAGCCTGACAGCGGCTTTAACCCGTTCCAGATGGCGCCCAGGCTGATGATGAACCTGGCCGACGTGGCGAAAACCGGCGCGGTACAGCCCGGCAGCCGGGTAAGCTGGAGCTATAAGTTTGCCGGCACGCCCGCGCAGCTTGCCAGCTACGAAAGCTGGTTGCTGCCTCAGCTCAAGCCTGAGCATCGCTGGATTGGCCCGGATCAGGACGACGGCGCGTTAGGCAAATCGCTACAGCGCTCCCAGCAGTTCCTGCTGCTCTCGGCACTTCTGACGCTGCTGCTGGCGGTGGCTGCCGTGGCGGTGGCGATGGGCCACTACTGCCGCAGTCGCTACGATCTGGTGGCGGTGCTGAAAACCTTAGGTGCTGGGCGGGCGCAGCTGCGCAAACTGATTATCGGCCAGTGGGTGCTGCTGCTGGCGCTTTCGGCGCTGGCGGGTGGGGCGATGGGTTTGCTGTTTGAGTCGGTCCTGCTAGCGCTGCTCAAGCCGGTGCTGCCAGCGGCATTACCTGCCGCTAGCGCCTGGCCGTGGCTGTGGGCGGTGGGGTCAATGACGGTGATTTCGCTGCTGGTCGGGCTGCGTCCGTACCGGTTACTGCTGGCCACTCAGCCGCTGCGCGTGCTGCGACAGGACATAGTGGCCAACGTCTGGCCGCTGAAAATTTACCTGCCGTTGGTCTGTATCGTCACGGTAGTACTGCTGGCGTGGTTGATGGGCGGTAGCCCGCTGCTGTGGTCGGTGCTGGCGGGCGCAGTGGTGCTGGCGGCGCTGTGCGGGCTGGTGGGCTGGCTGCTGCTCAAGGTGTTGAAGCGCATCACTTTGCGCGCGTTGCCGCTACGTCTGGCGGTGAATCGTCTGCTGCGCCAGCCGTGGTCGACGCTTAGCCAACTGGCGGCGTTCTCGCTCTCATTTATGCTGCTGGCGCTGCTGCTGGTGCTGCGTGGCGATCTGCTGGATCGCTGGCAACAGCAGCTACCGCCGGAAAGCCCGAACTATTTTCTGATCAACATTGCCCCGGAGCAGGTGAGTGAGGTGAAAACCTTCCTGGCGGAGCATCAGGTGATCCCGGCGGCGTTTTACCCGATCGTTCGCGCGCGTCTCACCCAGATCAACGGTCATAGCACCGAAGGTAATAAAGATGAATCGTTGAACCGCGAGCTGAACCTTACCTGGCAAAATCAGCGGCCGCAGCATAACCCGCTGGTGGCCGGCGTCTGGCCGCCAAAAGCCGGGGAGGTTTCTATTGAGGAAGGGCTGGCGCAGCGGCTGAACATTGGCCTTGGCGATAGCGTGACCTTCACCGGTGATACCCAGGACTTTACGGCGAAGGTGAGCAGCATTCGTAAGGTCGATTGGGAAAGCCTGCGGCCGAACTTCTTCTTTATCTTCCCGGACGGTGCGCTAGACGGTCAGCCGCAAAGCTGGCTCACCAGCTTCCGCTGGGACCACGGCACGACGCTGCTGACTCAGCTAAACCGTGAATTCCCGACCGTGAGCCTGCTGGACATTGGCGCTATCTTAAAACAGGTTGGTCAGGTGCTGGCGCAGGTCAGCCGGGCGCTGGAGGTGATGGTGGTTCTGGTGACCGCCTGCGGCGTGCTGTTGCTGCTGGCGCAGGTTCAGGTTGGCATGCGCCAGCGTCATCAGGAGCTGGTGGTTTATCGCACTCTCGGTGCCGGAAAGTCGCTGCTGCGTCTGACGCTGTGGGCTGAGTTTGCCCTGCTAGGGGCGATTTCCGGGCTGGTGGCGGCCATCGGCGCGGAGACCGCGCTGGCGATGCTGCAAACGAAGGTGTTCGACTTCCCGTGGTCACCGGACTGGCGGCTGTGGGTGGCGCTACCGCTGTGCGGGGCGCTGCTGCTGTCGCTGTGCGGCGGGGGATTGGGGCTGCGTCTGCTTAAGGGTAGGGCGCTGTTCCGCCAGTTTTCCAGCTAGCTATTTCCCGGCGGCGCTGTGCTCGCCCGGACTACAGATTATGAGTAGCCCGGCCAAGCGCAGCGCCGCCGGGTCACTTCCCATACCCGCAAAATTGCTCATCCTTTCATCAATTTGCCCGTTTTAGGGCACCATTCGGTAATTCTGCAGCGCTAAGTCGCACGTTTCATTAAAAATCAGTCAGGTGTAATTTATTAATAAACGATAAGATTTGTGTGCCAAATAGATGGCACGTAATCTATCAAGGAAAAATAATGACTATAAAAATGAAAGCGCTGGCGATCTCGATCGGCGCTGCAGTGGCATTGACGTCTTTCGCATCCCAGGCTGAAATTACCCTGCTTAAGCAGGATCCTCAGGCTGGTAACCCGCTGAGCCGTCTGAACTTCACCGTGGGCGGGAGTATTCGTCCGCAGTTCCAGAACATGACCGGCGATGACGGTAAAAATGGCTACAAGCGTAACGGCTTTGACGGCGGCACCCGTTTCCGTTTCGCAGCTGATTACTACCTGTTTGATGACATTAGCTGGGTCAGCTACTACGAGCTGGGCGTAAACTTCCCGGCAATGTTCAACTGGGACAACCACTACGCTGACGGCGCGAACAACACTACTCGCCGTATGCTGTACACCGGTCTGAAGAGCGATACCTGGGGTACGCTGACCTTCGGTCAACAAAACAGCGTGTACTACGATGTGGTCGGCGTGAAAACCGATATCTGGGACTATGATATGATTGGTCAGGCACCAGGTAACGGTATCAACGGTGACTACGACGGTTCTTACCGTACTCGTAAATCTCTGAAATATAAGAAAACCGTAGGTGATGTTGATCTCTACGCGTCTTACCTGTTCAGCGATGATTACAACCCAGAAAATGGCCTGCGCTATGAGCGTAAAGGCGGCGGTTCTTTAGGTGTTGACTACCACATCACCGACGACCTGACCTGGGGTACCGCATGGAACTACACGCGTGCAGATATGCGTGATTCGGACACCAACGACACCAAAACCTACGATCAGAACATCGTCGGTACTGCGCTGAGCTGGACGCCGGATAACTGGACCTTCTCCCTCGGCGGCGGCTGGTACCAGAACTTCATGACCACCAAAAAAGTCTCCGTACACGACTACTTCGCGGGCGACGCGTGGGGTCTGGAATACTTCGCGGGTTACAAAATCCCGGTTGGTCAGTACGCGCTTAAATCCGTTCAGCCATACGTCATGGGTGACCGTATTGAATACGTGAATGGCCGTAACTATCTGCGTACCGATAACGGCGTAGGTATCAGCTTCCAGCTGGATTACGGTTTCCGTGTTGACTACGAACACGTGTTCACCTCCAGCACCGACAACCTGGGTGATATGAACCTGGTTCGTCTGCGTTACGATTTCTAATCGTAATAAAAGGGCGGCATTGCCGCCCTTTGCTTAGTTTATTTTTATCTTTCCTTAGCTAAATAACATCTAACTCTCGCCTCGTTTCCCGCTTTTTTGTTACACATCAGCTGGTTATAATTCCCAATATTCAGTTTCGTGGTTTTATTCGTTTTTTACGGCTATTAGCGAAATTATCTATCTGATAATACACGCTTTATTTTATATGGCCGGAACTGTGAACCTATTAGCAATGTGAAGGGGATTCAATTGCTTAGCGATTGATAATCGCGTTTATATAGCGCGTAAATAATTAAACGGGATAGACATAAAGTCCTGCGCAGTGAAAAGGTTGTGAAATATCTTAATAACACCGCTCCGTTCATTTATTTCTTTGAAAGAATTGAAAATTTAAGGGTAAGGAGTTAATGAAGCATGCGTAATTTATGGGTTCCAGCAGCGTTGATTTCACTGGCGCTGGGTTTAACGGGCTGTGATGATGCCAAAAATAAAGAAACGGTTAACGCTCCTGCCGCCAGCAGCGACAGCGCGCCAAAAGAGGGTGGTTCGCTGATTATCGGCATTACTTCCGGCGACCCGCTGGCGGTGAACCCTATTTATGCCAGCGACCGCACCACGCTGACCATTATGCAGGCGCTTTATGCCCCGCTATACAGCTACAACGAAGGCAAAATCGAATGGGGCCTGGCGGAAAGCCTGGAGCCGTCGGCGGATAACCTGAGCTATATCCTGAAACTCAAACCGAACCTGACGTGGCAGGATGGCCAGCCAATCACCGCCGACGACGTGGTGTTTACGTTTGATAAGCTGTTGGATGAAAAGCAGCACAGCTTCTTCCGCAGCATGTTCATGTACGGCGGTAAGCCGGTGCAGGTCAGCAAGGTCGATGACTTAACGGTGAAATTCACCTTACCGCAGGTTAGCGCGGCGTTCGTCGGCACGCTGGTGCAGATCTACCCGATCCCACAGCACGTGTTTGCTAACGAAAACGATCTGGAAAAGAGCGGCAGAAACGATGCGCCGGTTGGCTCTGGGCCTTTCAAATTTAAAGAGTATCGTGCGGGTCAGTATTACGCGCTGACGCGTTTTGACGGTTACTGGAATGGCAAGCCGAAGCTTGATTCCGTGACCTATCGCTTTGCGAAAGACAGTAACTCGGCCAACCTTGCGCTGCAAAACGGCGAGATCAACCTCAAGATGATTGACCCGCAGGACGTGTCACGCCTGAAAAAGACCGATAAGTTTAATTTCGTGACCTATCCGGAAGGGCGTCTGGCCTACATGGTCTTTAACCAGAATGTCCCGGTTATGCAGAGCAAAGCGCTGCGTCAGGCAATTGCCTATGCGCTGAATAAAAACGATCTGGTCACCACGGCCTTTACCTCGCTCGATTACGCGAAACCGGCCACCTCGTTCCTGACCCCAGACACGCTGTATCACTCTGATGACGTTGAACAGTACGCCTACGACCTGGAAAAAGCCAAAGCATTGCTGAAAGCCTCCGGCGCGCCGAGCGACCTGAAGCTGCGTCTGGCCTACATCAACACCAACAAAACCCAGGAGAGCATGGGGCTGTATATTCAGCAGCAGCTCAAAGCGCTGGGCATCAACGTTGAGCTGTTGCCGCTGGATGCAAATGCCATGTCGCAACGTAGCCTTGATATGAAAAACACCGGCTACGAGCTGAGCCTCGGTGGTTACATCATGGGTTCTGAGCCGGACGGCTATAAATCGCTGTTTATGAGCAATGAAGCCTACAACTACGCACATTATAAAAATCCACAGTTTGATGCGCTGTGGGATAAAGGCGCTACGGAAACCGACAGCGCGAAGCGCGGCGCCATCTATAAGCAGTTGCAGCAGGTGGTGGCGACGGACATGACCTACTACCCAATTGCCTACAGTAACGCGGTCGTTGCGGTAGATAAACGCTTTGGCGGGACTCAGGAAGCGGAACCAAAACCGGTCTATATGTTCCAGGATTTATCCAAAATCTACCAAAAATAAGCGCTATTAGCCCCCGACGTCGGGGGCTTTTTGTGAAGGGAATGTCGTGAACACAATGTTGACTCGTCGGCTGCTGCAACTGCTGCCGATGCTTTTCTTTATCTCGCTGGTGGCGTTTTTGCTGGTAAAGCTCGCCCCGGGTGATCCTGTTCAGGCGTACATTACGCCACGAATGTCGCCGGAAGATATTGAGCATATTCGTCATAGCCTTGGGCTGGATAAACCGCTGGTCACCCAATACCTGCTGTGGCTGAAAAATATCCTGCATGGCGATCTCGGGTATTCGCTGATTTACCATCGTCCGGTGCTGGAGATGATCCTCGAATGGATCCCCGCCACCCTCGGTTTGATGGGCGCGTCTCTGCTGCTGGCCATTGTGCTGGCGGTTCCGCTCGGCCTGCTGGCCGGTGCTTTCAAACATCGTTGGCTCGACTACGTGCTGAACCTGTTTGCGTACGTGGGGATTTCGGTGCCGATTTTCTGGTTCGGCATTCTGCTGATTACCGTCTTTTCCGTGCAGCTCAACTGGTTCCCGAGTATGGGGATGCGCACGATCGGCATGGAGGACAGCTGGCTCGATGTGCTGCGGCGCGGCATTCTGCCCTGTATCGCCCTGACGTTTTACAATCTGTCGACCTACGTACGCTACGTGCGTTCTAACACGATCACCCAACTGTCCGCGGACTACGTACAGACTCAGTTGGCCTATGGTGCAACCTACCGCACGATCCTGTTCCGTCATGTGCTGAAGAACGTGCTGTTGCCGGTGATTACCCTGTTTGGCCTGTCGTTTGGTGAGCTGGTGGTCGGGGCGTATGTGACCGAAAGCGTCTTCTCCTGGCCGGGGATGGGGCTGCTGGGGATCCAGGCGATCACCTCGCTGGATTACCCGCTGATCATGGCCATTATCCTGCTGTCGTCGTTGATGCTGATCGTCGGCAACCTGCTGGCCGATCTGCTGTATCGCTTTGCCGATCCCCGCATTCGTACTTTGAGGTAACTGACGATGAATCGACGTTGGCAAAACGTTCGCCACCAGCTCCGCCGCAATCGTCCGGCGCAGTTTTCCCTGCTGGTACTGTTTATTTTTGTGGTTGCGGCGCTGTCCGCAGGCTTAAGCCCTTACGATCCCGACCAGATGTCGCTCGCCTCGCGCATGTTACCCCCTAATGCGGCTCACTGGTTCGGCACCGATGAATACGGCCGAGACTACTTCACCCGCGCGCTCTCCGGCGGGCGGATTTCGCTGATGGTTGGTTTTCTGGCGATGCTGTTCTCCACCCTGATTGGCACCCTTGTCGGGACGATAAGCGGCTATTTCGGCGGCTGGCTGGATAACCTGATGATGCGCGCTGTCGATATTCTGATGGCGATTCCCGCCTTCTTCCTGCTGTTGGTGCTGAATGCGTACCTGAAGCCGGGCGTCGATAATATTATTATGATTATCAGCCTGTTAACGTGGATGAATATGTCCCGCCTTGTGCGTGCCGAAACGCTGTCTGTCAAGGAGCGTGAATACGTGCTGTACGCCCGCGCGTCGGGGGAAAACCCGCTGCGCATTATTGCCCGCCATATTATTCCCGGCGTACTGCCGACCATTATCGTGGCTGCCACGCTGAATATTGCGTCGGCTATCCTGATGGAATCGACGCTAAGCTTCCTCGGCCTTGGCGTACAGCAGCCCGCTGCCTCGTGGGGCAGTATGCTTAACAACGCACAGTCCTACATCGGTGATGCCTCATGGCTGGCGATGTTCCCGGGGATTCTGATTTTGTTGACCGTCTTTAGTTTTAACGTGCTGGGCGATGTCTTCCGTACCGCCTTCGAGCCGGGAGCCAACCGCGATGCCTGATTTACTTGAGCTTGAGAATCTACAGACCTCATTTTTTACCCGCGATGGCGAGGTTCACGCGGTGCGCGGCGTCAGTTTTTCGCTGAACGCCGGAGAATTGATCGGTATCGTTGGCGAGTCAGGATGCGGGAAAAGCGTTACCTGTAAATCGATCCTGCAACTGCTGGGGAATAACGGCAAAATTACCGGCGGCAGCGTGCGCTTTCGCGGAGACTGTCTGGCGCAAAAAACGCCGCAGCAGATGCGACAGATTCGCGGCAATGAGATAGCCATGATTTTCCAGGACCCGATGACCGCTCTGAATCCGGTGCTGACCATTGGTCGTCAAATGACGGAAATCCTGATGCGCAATAAAGGGCTGAGCCGCAGCGCTGCCAAAGAGAAAGCGTTGGCGATGCTCGATAGCGTTGGAATTGCCGATGCTTCGCGGCGCTTTAACCAATATCCGCATGAGTTTAGCGGCGGTATGCGCCAGCGGGTGATGATTGCCATTGCGCTCTCCTGCGACCCTCAACTGCTGATTGCTGATGAACCGACAACGGCGCTGGACGTGACGATTCAGGCACAGATCCTGCGGTTGTTGAAATCGCTGCAACAGCAAACGCAGACGGCCATTATGCTGATTACTCACGACCTTGGCGTGGTGGCGCAGATGTGTAGTCGCGTAGTCGTCATGTACGGCGGGCTGGTGATGGAGGAGGGGAGCGTTGAGGATATTTTCCTGCGTCCGGCGCACCCGTATACCCGCGGCCTGCTGGCCTCTTTACCGCGCGCTGACGACCCGGAACATCGGCTGTCGCCGATTGAAGGTTCGCCTCCGGGCCTGCTTAACCCGCCGCCGGGCTGCCCGTTTGCGGAACGCTGCTCGCAGCGACTGCCACAGTGCGACAGTTCGCCCGCCATTCGGACCTGCGGTGAAGGACATCGGGTGGCGTGCTGGTTAGGGGTACAACAGGAGGCATCTGCATGAGCGAGTCCCCGTTAATTCGTCTGCACGACGTGCGTAAACACTATGCGCTAAATGGCGGCATATTCAGTCAGAAGCGGGTGGTTAAAGCGGTCGATGGCGTCAGCTTTGATATTCAGCCCGGAGAGACTTTTGGCCTGGTCGGCGAGTCGGGCTGCGGTAAGTCCACCGTGGGGCGTGCAATTCTGCGCCTGTTTGATATTACTTTCGGCGACATCGCCTTTGACGGGCAGGATATCGCGCAGGCCTCAGAGAAAACGCTCAAACCGCTGCGTCGCCGAATGCAGGCGATATTCCAGGACCCCTGGTCGTCGCTTAACCCGGGCATGACGGTGCAGCAGCTGGTGGCGGAGCCGATGAAAATTCATGGCTACGATGCACACACCCAGCGCGAACGCGCCCAGGAGATGCTGTACAAGGTCGGGCTTAAGCCTGAGCATTTGACTCGCTTCCCGCATGAGTTCAGCGGCGGCCAGCGCCAGCGCATCAGTATTGCCCGCGCGCTGTCGGTACGCCCGGAGTTTGTATTGTGCGATGAGCCTTTGTCGGCGCTGGACGTTTCGGTGCAGGCGCAGGTGGTGAATATTTTGCAGGATCTTCAGCAGGAGCTTGGCCTGACCTACCTGTTTATCGCCCATGATTTGTCGATGGTGCGGCATATTTCCAGCCGTATTGGCGTGATGTACCTGGGTAAACTGGTGGAGGTAGCGCCAGCGGGCGAGCTGTATCAGCACCCGGCGCACCCGTATACGCAGGCGCTGCTGGCCTCGGTGCCGGTGCCTGACCCGCGAATACAGCAACTGGAGTTGGGTGGACTGAAAGGTGAGCTTCCGAGCCCGACTGAGGAAATCAGCGGCTGTCGTTTTTGCAGCCGCTGTCCGCAGGCTATGCCACAGTGCCAGCAGCAGGAGCCGCCGATGCAGGAGATTGCCCCTCGCCACTTTGCGGCCTGCTGGCTATTTAAGGTTTAAGCGTGCGTTGACAGCCAGTGCACCACGTCTTCAGACGTACCGCGGAAGACGATTTTGCTGGCTTTCTTTTCCAACTGATAGCGGTACATCGGGTCGTAATACTCGTTGAGCAGCGGCACCAGCCAGGCAAAGTGTGCCTCGGTTGAACCGCTGCGCTGCTGTTCAGCCAGGGCCTCATCAAGCGCGGCGGTCAGTTCGGCAAAACGCTGTAGCCCCAGGCGACGGCGAATGGCGAACAGGCCGTGGTGCAGATAGGCGCTGTACTCTTCCCAGCCTTTCTCTTCACCAAACGCGGCGGTAAAGTCGCGGTGCATATGGGTGAAATACTCTTCACGCAGACGCTCGAGACGCAGTTCGAACGGATCTTCAACCACTGCGATCGGTGCCTGAGCCATGCGATCGCGCAGGCATTCCGGCAGGTGGTTAGCGCCGATCATATGACCTTCATCTTCCAGCACCCAGCGAACCTTGTCCTGCTGATATGCGCCTTTCAGCAGCGCGGTTGCCAGATGGTTCTCAAAGGTAGCCTGAGAAAACTGCGGCGTTAACGTACGACCAAACGACGACCCGCGATGGTGAGCGAGCCCTTCGAGATCGATCCCCTGCGGCTGTTGGCGCACCAATGGCGTTTTGCCATTACCGGTACAGCCGCCGATCAGCACGATCGGATGGCGCACCAGTTCCTCGGTAGCCTTAATGGCAGCCTGGCGTAGCGCCTTATAGCCGCCGACGATCAGCGGGTAATCAAGACCGTTTTCTTTGATCCAACTCTGGGTGATATGCGAACGCTGGCCGCCCCGGGCGCAGCACAGATAACCCTGCGGCGCGCGACGACAGGCATCGAGCCAGGCGTCAATGCGCTGTTGGCGCGTCTGCCCGGAGACCAGTTTATGCCCCAATGCCAGCGCCGCCTCTGGCCCCTGACGTTTATAGCAGGTGCCAACGGCGGCGCGCTCAGCGTCGTTCATTAGCGGCAGGTTAACGGCCGCGGGCATCGCGCCCTGAGCAAACTCGACGGGGGCACGCACGTCAATGATGGGCGTTTCCGCGCGCAGAATAGCGCAGTAATCCGTCCCATTATCCATGGGGAAATCCTTCTTAATTAAATCGGGGGTAACGCGATAATGGCGGGATTTTACGCTTCAGAGAGGGGGCCGGGGAAGGATAAGTTGCTTTCCCCGGCATTTAAGGCTTACTTCAGGCGTGATTGCGCCCAGGCAATACCGCTCGCGTACTCCGGTGGCAGCAGGGGAACCATCGCTTCCAGCGTGGCGCTGAGGCGGCCGGTGTCGCTGTCATTGAGGTTCAGGTGGCCCACTTTGCGGCCCTCGCGTACCTCTTTGTCGTACCAGTGCAGGTGCACCAGCGGCAGCTTCAGCCAGTCGTAGTTCAGGTCGGTACCAATCAGGTTCACCATCACCGACGGGCTGTTAACCACCGGTGGCGGCAGCGGCAGGTCAGTAATGGCGCGCAGATGCAGCTCAAACTGGCTGATGGACGCGCCGTTTTGCGTCCAGTGGCCGCTGTTGTGCACGCGTGGCGCCAGTTCGTTAATCAGCAGCCCACCAGGGGTGATGAAGCACTCCATCGCCATCACGCCGACGTAGCCCAGCTCCTGCATAATGGCGCTGAGCATGGATTCAGCCTGAGCCTGCTGCTGCGCGTCCGCCTGTGGGAAAGCGACGCTCATGCGCAGAATGCCGTCCTGGTGCAGGTTTTGGGTCAGCGGATAGAACACGATGCTGCCATCGTGGGCGCGCGCGCCAACCAGCGACACTTCACCAGAGAAGTTAATGCCTTGCTCAACGATGCACTCGCCGTAGCACTCGGCAGGCAGCTGTGCGGTTTCGTCTTTACTCAGACGCCACTGACCACGGCCATCGTAGCCGCCGGTTCGGCGCTTAACGATAGCCAGCTCACCTAGACGACCAAACACCTCAGGCCACTCGTCGGCGCTTGCCAGCAGCTGCCACGGGGCGGTTGCCAGATTCAGCTTATCGAACAGCTGCTTTTGCGTCAGGCGGTCGGCGATAATCGGGAACACGTCGCGGTTAACAAACGCGGTGTGCTCAGCCAGTTCGCGGGTCAGGGCGGTTTCCGGCCAGCGTTCAATCTCTGCGGTGATGACGCTTTGCTGGAACGGCACGGCTGCCGGGTCCGCTTCTAAGCCCACCGGCCAGACGGCAATACCCAGCGGCTCACCGGCCTGACGCAGCATACGACCTAGCTGACCGTTGCCCAGCACGCAGACCTGCTTCATGCCGCACCTCGTGGGTCTGGGTTATCCAGCACTTCATCGGTCTGCGATTTACGCCAGTCAGCAAGACGTTGATGCAGTTCGGCATCGTGCTGAGCCAGAATCTGTGCGGCAAGCAGGGCGGCGTTAGCGGCACCTGCTTTACCGATAGCCAGCGTCCCCACCGGAATACCGCGCGGCATCTGGACGATAGAGTAGAGGCTGTCTACGCCGCTTAATGCAGCGCTTTGTACCGGTACGCCGAGTACCGGCACCAGAGTTTTGGCGGCAATCATTCCGGGTAAATGGGCTGCACCGCCGGCACCGGCAATAATCACCTGGTAACCGTTCTCTTCTGCCGCTTCGGCAAAGCTGAACAGTTTATCGGGCGTACGGTGGGCGGAAACCACTTCAACATGGTGAGGAACGTTCAGAATATCGAGGATTTCTGTGGCGAACTGCATGGTAGCCCAGTCGCTTTTGGACCCCATCACAATGGCGATACGTGCCGGATTATTGCGGGAAGACATGCGTCTTAAAACTCCTGTGGGTGTGCTGCACACGACGTTAGAGGCCACAGAGAATAACATGGAAAACGGGCAAGGAAAACGGTTGCGTCGCCATGCGACGGGGTAATAAAGGGGAAAAATTAAAATGGGAAGGCGATAAGCGTCACGTCGTCTTTGGTGACGCGGATAAGCGAACCTTCAGTATGCCAGGCACCAAGTACCGCGCGAAACGCCTCGTCGCCGTTAGCCTCAAGCGCGTGGATATCCGGACGATGGGTATGCCCGTGAATCAGCCACTGCACGTGATGTTTCTCCATTACGTCGATGACCGCCTGCGGGTTTACGTCCATGATTTCCATCGACTTACTGCTGTTAGCGGCCTTGCTGTCATTGCGCATCTTCTGGGCAATACGGCGGCGGATAAACAGCGGCAGGGCGAGGAACAGCTTCTGGATCCACGGCGTGTGCACTTTGGCGCGAAAGGCCAGATAGCCTGGGTCATCCGTGCAGAGGGTGTCGCCGTGCATAATCAGAATGCGCCGGCCGTAGAGGTCGAGCATCTTCTCTTCAGGCAACAGCTGCATGCCGCTTTCAGCAGCAAAACGTTTGCCGATCAGAAAATCACGGTTGCCGTGGATGAAGTAGCAGGGGACGCCAGAATCGACCAGCGATTTGATGGCGGAGGCCACTTCGCGGTGTAGCGGGTTAGGATCGTCATCGCCAATCCAGGCTTCAAACAGGTCGCCTAAGATGTACAGCGCGTCGGCCCGGCGGGCTTCGCCGCCTAAAAAACGCAGAAAACCGGCGGTAATCGCCGGTTCTTCTGTTTGCAGATGAAGATCTGCAATAAAGAATGTCGCCACCAATTACTCGCTGACGGTCACGCTTTCAATGATAACGTCTTCTTTAGGAACGTCCTGGTGCATGCCGCTACGACCGGTAGAGACGGCTTTAATTTTGTCGACTACGTCCATACCTTCAACCACTTCGGCGAAGACACAGTAGCCCCAACCCTGCAGGCTTTCGCCTGAGAAGTTCAGGAAGTCGTTGTCTGCTACGTTGATGAAGAACTGTGCGGTAGCGGAGTGTGGAGCCTGAGTACGCGCCATTGCCAGCGTACCACGGGTGTTTTTCAGACCGTTGTTGGCTTCGTTCTTGATAGCTTCTTTGGTGGTTTTCTGGTTCATGCCTGGTTCAAAACCGCCGCCCTGGATCATGAAACCGTTGATAACACGGTGGAAGATGGTGTTGTTGTAGAAACCTTCGCGGCAGTAGTCCAGGAAGTTTTTAACTGTTTCCGGCGCTTTGTCGTCGAAGGTTTTGATGACGATGTCGCCATGATTAGTGTGGAAAGTAACCATTTCTGCATCCTGTTCCGTTTAGAGTGGTGCTTCAGCCCGCCTGTGGGCTGCACATAGGCATCTGTTATAGCATAACCGGGCGGCGCGATCATCTTGCATTGTGTGCTGCTTCCGGGTTGAATTACGGGTAGAATATACCGTTTAAGGCGTACACTCGTCGTCTTTCAAGTTACAGGTGCGTTGGCTGCGTTCGTTCACCCGAATCACTTACTAGAGTAAGCTCATCGGGATTCACTCGCTTGCCGCCTTCCTGCAACTCGAAATCCTTAGAGTGTTTGCCCGGTTCACACACGTAAACATGGAATTCTCGATGCTAAAAATCTTCAACACAATGACTCGCCAGAAAGAGGAATTTAAGCCCATTCATGCCGGAGAAGTTGGCATGTACGTGTGTGGTATCACCGTTTACGATCTCTGTCATATCGGCCACGGCCGTACCTTTGTCTCCTTTGACGTGGTCGCACGCTACCTGCGTTTCCTCGGCTACAAGCTGAAGTACGTGCGCAACATCACCGATATTGACGACAAAATCATCAAGCGCGCTAACGAAAACGGCGAAAGCTTTGTCGCGCTGGTCGATCGCATGATCGTCGAAATGCACAAAGACTTCGACGCGCTGAACATTCTGCGCCCGGACAGCGAACCGCGCGCGACCCACCACATTCACGAAATCATCGAAATCACCGAGCAGCTGATTGCCAAAGGTCACGCCTACGTGGCGGACAATGGCGACGTGATGTTCTCGGTACCGACCGATCCGAACTACGGCAAGCTGTCGCGTCAGGATCTGGATCAGCTGCAGGCTGGCGCTCGCGTTGACGTGGTTGACGTGAAGCGCGATCCAATGGACTTCGTGCTGTGGAAAATGTCCAAAGCGGGCGAGCCAAGCTGGCCATCCCCGTGGGGCGAAGGTCGCCCGGGCTGGCACATCGAATGTTCCGCGATGAACTGCAAACAGCTGGGCAACCATTTCGACATTCACGGCGGCGGTTCTGACCTGATGTTCCCGCACCATGAAAACGAAATCGCGCAGTCTACCTGTGCGCACGACGGCGAGTACGTGAACTACTGGATGCACTCCGGCATGGTGATGGTTGACCGCGAGAAGATGTCTAAATCGCTGGGCAACTTCTTTACCGTGCGCGACGTGCTGAAGTACTACGACGCTGAAACCGTTCGCTACTTCCTGATGTCCGGCCACTACCGTAGCCAGCTGAACTACAGCGAAGAGAACCTCAAGCAGGCACGTTCCGCGCTGGAGCGTCTGTACACCGCGCTGCGCGGTACCGACAAATCCGTTGCGCCGGCGGGCGGCGAAGCGTTCGAAGCGCGCTTTATTGAAGCGATGGACGACGACTTCAACACCCCGGAAGCCTACTCCGCGCTGTTTGATATGGCGCGCGAAGTAAACCGTTTGAAGAGCGAAGATATGCATGCCGCCAACGCGCTGGCGTCGCATATGCGTAAGCTCTCCGCGGTGCTGGGCCTGCTGGAACAGGAACCTGAAGCGTTCCTGCAAAGCGGTGCGCAGGCCGATGACGGTGAAGTTGCTGAAATTGAAGCGTTAATCCAGCAGCGTCTGGACGCGCGTAAAGCTAAAGACTGGGCAGCAGCCGACGCCGCGCGTGACCGTCTCAACGAGATGGGGATCGTGCTGGAAGATGGCCCGCAGGGTACGACCTGGCGCCGTAAATAAGTCAGTCTCCCGGATGAGGCGCGTAAGCGCCGACTCCGGGAATTTCACCCCGCATCAACGCCCCTGTAATCCTGCCACAAACGCGGTCATCAGTTCCGACAGCGGTTCGTCATACCACAGCGCATAGAGATCCGCCGGTACCGTTTCTTCCAGCGGCAGAAAACGCACGCCAGGCCAGTGAATCAGCCCGCAGGTTTCCGGCAGCAGAGACAGCCCCATTCCCGCGCTTACCAGCGCCAGTGCCGTTTGCGGCTCGTTCACCTG
The DNA here is from genome assembly GCF_902485085.1 of uncultured Kluyvera sp. Classification (NCBI taxonomy): domain Bacteria; kingdom Pseudomonadati; phylum Pseudomonadota; class Gammaproteobacteria; order Enterobacterales; family Enterobacteriaceae; genus Kluyvera; species uncultured Kluyvera sp. The sequence goes on along the minus strand of NZ_CABTJS010000028.1, from coordinate 42,380 downwards.
ATGGGTAATTAAAGGGTAAAACCCGGCCTCTACGCAGCGGTCGTGCAGCTGGCGGGCGAAATCACTTTGATGGAAGGCAAGCGAAATCAAGGGTCGGGTAGCCAACGCCGTCAGAGGCACCGCGGCTAGCTGGCAGAGTGGATCGTTTTCCGGCACGGCCAGCGCCACCGATTCTGGCGCAATAAGCTGATTACGAATATTGGTTTCAGCGTAGGGCAGGACGTTGCGGTTAATGGCGATATCAATTGTGCGGGCCCGTAGTTCGGCAATTTGCTGATGCTGAGAAAGCTCTCGTAGGCTCCAGTCCACGTCCGGATGGTTTGCCTTAAACGCCTTTAGCCTTGTGAGCAACGTCCCCCAGAGCGCGCTGCCCACCACCCCAATGCTGATGTGCCGATGCTCACTGCGGCCAATCTGCCGGACGTAGTTAAGCGACTGCTCGGTGGCACTAAGAATGCGGTCAACCTCGGTTTTTAATACCTGGCCCGCGCGGGTCAGCACCACTTTTCGGCTGGTACGTTCAAACAGCTTCGTTTCCAGCGTCTCTTCCAGCTCTTTAATTTGCGTGCTCAGCGGCGGTTGGGTGATATTCAGCCGCTCTGCTGCGCGGCCAAAATGCAGCTCTTCGGCAAGCGCCTGGAAGTAGCGTAGCGCACGGATATTGATACGGTTATTGGCCAGGGCGTCAGTCATGGTCAGTTCGGGAAAAAGGGGAGGGAGGGCCATCATGCCCCCCTCCTCTTGCCTTGTCAAACGGCCGCCGGTGCGGTGGTGTGCAGGCGTTCTGCGCGGCTGCATACGATGGCGACGACCAATACCAGCAGCAGAATGGCGTAGGAAATCGTGGCGGTGTTTAGCGCGCCGTGCAGACCGTAATGACCGTTGACCAGCGAAGAGACGCTGGCGAACAGCAGCGTGCCTACCGTGCCGCAGGTCAGCAGCGCGGAGATAAGCGTTGGCGAGCTTTGGCTAACCTGCAGCGAACCGTAGCTCATCAGCCCGGAGAACAGGCCTGAGTTGAAGAAACCAAAGACGCCGCAGGCCACCAGAATCAGCGTGGTGCTACTGCTGTTAGCAATCAGTGCAATGGCGATAAGACCAATAACGGTGCAGCCCAGCAGGAAGGTGCGCAGCTTCATCCACTTTACGGTGAACTGGTTGAGGAACAGACCGATAGCTTTCGCTACCCAGTAGACCGTGGTGTACAGCGCGGCGTCCTGTGGCTGGATATGGAAGCGGAACTGCAGGTAGCCCGGCGTCCACATGGTGAAAATGGGTTCCGCCAGCAGGAAGGCGAATAGCGCGAAGCAAATCAGATAAATTGATGGACCCCAGGGTTCACGTGCGGCGGTACTGCTGTGCTGCTGTGCAACAGGCGCTTCTGTGGAAGGGAAACGACAGCGGATGGTCAGCGCCAGCATCAGCGCGCCCAGACCGCCCATAATGCCGTACATCGCGACCCAACTTGCGCCCATGCGGAACAGCCAGGCCAGCAGGAAAGAGAGGGTTGCGCCAGCCAGACTAAAGAAAAAGTCGGTAAAAATCAGGCTTGAAGAGCGACTTTTTTCATCCGGATTAATCCGCACGACCAGATAGCTGCCGATGGTCATGAAAATGCCCCCACAGGCGCCGATACCAGCAACGGCAAAGCTGAACAGCGTGAGCGTTGGCGAGACGAACAGGATAGCGCTGATAAGCATGGTGAGCGCCGCGGCGATAACCAGCGGTTTTTGCAGCCCCCATTTACGCATCAGAATGCCGCCGAGCATGATGGGGATAAACATGCCGATGTTCATCAGCGTAAAGACCTGGCCGATAAAGCTCGGGTCTTTATGAAAAGCCGCGCACAGCGGGCCGAGGACGATACCGAGCGTAGAGACCAGCGCGCCGACGAAATAGTAGCTGAGGTATGAGACAGCGTTTAAATTAGGGCGAGACCAGGACATGTCAGACATAGACGTATCTCCAGGCGGGCAGCAGCGTGCCCGCCGACGAATCAGGGATTAAGCGTATTGTTTAATGAACTGGCCAATCAGACGGATAAAGTCGTCGGTGACCATCGCCGCGCACTTCAGCGTTTGCTCGTGCGATAACTCCACGTCACTTAGTCCTTCCGCCATATTGGTGATGGCGGAAACGGCAAGCACCTTCAACCCGCAATGACGTGCGGCGATCACTTCCGGCACCACCGACATACCGACCACGTCGCCGCCCATGCGTTGCATCATGCGAATCTCCGCGGCGGTTTCGAAGTTGGGCCCTGGGTAGGAGACAAAAACGCCTTCGTGCAGCGGAATGTCCAGCCCTTTAGCCGTGTGATGCAGTTGGGCGCGCAGGTCTTTATCGTAGGCATTGGCCAGGCTAAAGAAACGCGGGCCGAAGCGATCGTCGTTCGGGCCAACCATCGGAGTCGAGGGCATAGTATTGATATGGTCATTCAGCGCAACAAGGCTTCCGGCCGGAATGTCCGTATTAAGAGAGCCCGCCGCGTTGGTACAGAACATAAATTCGCAGCCGAGCAGCTTAAAGGTGCGCACCGCCTGGGTCATGATACCCATGCCTAATCCTTCATAGAAATGACCGCGGCCTTTCATGCAAATCAGCGGCACGCCGTGTAATGTCCCCATGACGATTTCCCCGGCATGGCCGATGACGGTACTTACCGGAAAGCCGGGAAGTTCCTCGTAGGAGAGCGTAGTTTTATTGTCCATCCTGTCGGCCAGCGCGCCGAGGCCAGAGCCGAGGATGAGCGCGATACGAGGGGTGAAACCGGGTTTGGCCGCGCGCAGTACCTCGACGGCTTCGTAAGGGGCATTGTTGAGAATTGACGGTGACATAGGGACTCCAGAATCAGGGATGTTTTTCCCTATTCTGTGGAGCGGTTGATTGCCAATCCAATTCGATAAATGGCGATATTGATATGATTATCGAATTGATTGTAGGGATGGTGTTTTTAAGCTTTTATTATTCAATGTATTACAAATTAGATGAATGTCTGAGCGACCTGAAAAGCCAGGGTTGGGCGCGATGATTTGTGATGCGCTTCACTTTGGCCGTGGCGCGGTTCCCGGCGTCGCTGTGCTCGGCCGGGCTACCTAACTCGCGCTCACTTAACGACGGCGCCACCACAGCCATCCCATCACCACCACGCCCGGCAGCCACACCCACAGTAACTCTGAAATTATCACCTGATGTCCGTACGGCGTGTTGTAGCGCGAGAGCGCAAACGGCGCGACCTTAATCACCTGCCACGGTGCGAAAAACCGTTCATCCGACCACGGCCACAGCCAGCCGACACCTTTGCCACCGGTGGTAATAGAATCCAGTAGACTATGTGACAGCAGCGAGACCGTTAAAAACAGCCAGCAGCGCATTAACCCCGCGCCAAACCATCGTCGACCCACTATCACGCAGAGTAGGGGAACCACGAAGGCAAACAACAGTGAATGGGTAAAGCCGCGGTGGCCGAAAATATTGCCGTAGGCGATACCGAACTTAAAGGCCAGCACATCGGCGTCGGGGAGCATCGCCAGCACGACACCGGTAAACAGTAAACGTGGTGGAATAACGCGGGTTCCGAGGCCTAAACCAAGGCACAGTGGGACTGCGGCGTGGGTGATAATCGTTGGCATCTGTCGTCCGTTTTTGCATGAGGAGTACAGAGTATCGTTGTTGACGCGAATTTTTGCAGCAGGGTGTAATTCTGAAAAATAGGGGGAGGGATGAGACCCGGCGTCGCGAAGCTCTGCCGGGCTACAGTAAGGCTTACGCCGTCACGGTGACGTTCTGACCTTCAAAGCTTACGGTTTGACCGGCTACAATTTTGCAGCGTTTGCGGGTTTCTACCGCGCCGTCAACTTTAACCAGACCGTCGGCGATGGCGATTTTCGCCTGCGCGCCGCTTTCGCTCCAGCCTTCCAGCTTCAGTAAGTCACAGAGTTCCACATGCGGATGCTTACCCAAAGAAAATGTTGCCATCTTATGCCTTCTCCACGTCGTGATACTCTTCACACGCCTGTAAGGTGTTTTCAATCAGGGTAGCGACGGTCATTGGACCTACGCCGCCCGGTACCGGGGTGATGTAAGACGCGCGCGCGGCGGCATCTTCAAACACCACATCACCGACTACTTTACCGTTTTCGAGGCGATTAATCCCGACATCAATGACGATGGCACCTTCTTTAATCCACTCTCCGGGAATAAAACCTGGCTTGCCGACCGCAACGATCAGCAGATCCGCATGCTCAACGTGGTGGCGCAGATTTTTGGTGAAGCGGTGGGTCACGGTGGTGGTGCAGCCGGCCAGCAGCAGCTCCATGCTCATCGGACGGCCAACGATGTTGGACGCGCCAATCACCACGGCGTTCAGGCCGTAGGTGTCGATGTTATAGCGCTCCAGCAGCGTCACGATACCGCGCGGAGTACAAGGGCGCAGGCGCGGCGCACGCTGGCACAGGCGACCGACGTTATACGGATGGAAGCCATCCACGTCTTTGTCTGGATCGATACGCTCCAGAACTTTCACGTTATCAATACCAGCAGGCAGCGGCAGCTGTACCAGAATACCGTCGATGGTGGTGTCGGCATTCAGAGTATCAATCAGCGCTAGCAGTTCGGCTTCTGATGTGGTTTCCGGCAGGTCATAGGAGCGGGAGACGAAACCCACCTCTTCGCAGGCTTTGCGCTTGCTGCCGACATAAATTTGCGATGCAGGGTTGCTGCCCACGAGGACAACGGCTAGCCCAGGGGCGCGTTTTCCGGCCGCAACGCGGGCCTTCACTTTTTCAGCAACCTCAGAGCGCACCTGCTGCGCAATCGTTTTACCGTCAATAATCTTTGCTGCCATCAGGGAAAATTTTCCATCTGTCATTAACGAAGGGGGGATGGACATATTTTGTCAGATGCGAGGCTCGCTGTCAGGTATCGTTTGCGAGTTTTCCGCGGAAAGTGGTTTTGTCGAAGAGTTGAGCGATAGTTGGTTGTACTTTATCCATCGCCGCAGGCCGCGCAGGTTTCGTAAGGAAATGGATTGACTCACCTGCCAGTGACCGTATAATTCCACGCGTTTCACCCCACCATGAAGTTTTGACTTCCCCAGTGCGCCCTTAGCTCAGTTGGATAGAGCAACGACCTTCTAAGTCGTGGGCCGCAGGTTCGAATCCTGCAGGGCGCACCATTTTCCTGAAATTTCCCCCCACATTCTTCCCCTGGCAAGAGTGCGAATCTGCTCACATAATGTTCACTGTTCGTTTGTCTAAACCAGAATACGTCAATTATACTGTATGAAATTACAGTGTTTTAACGGAGGCAGTATGGACTACGAGATAAAGCAGGTTCAGCAACGCAAAATCGCCGGTTTTCATATGGTTGGGCCGTGGGAGCAGACGGTCAAGCAAGGGTTTGAGCAGCTGATGATGTGGGTAGATGGTCAGCAGATCCCCGCGCAGGAATGGCTTGCCGTTTATTACGATAACCCTGATGAGGTCCCGGCGGAAAAGCTACGCTGCGATACGGTCGTATCGGTTGCCGATGATTTCGTTATTCCGCCAAACAGTGAAGGGGTGATGCTGGCGGAAGTGGCGGGCGGGCTGTATGCCGTCGCACAGGCTCGCGTCATTGACCACGACTTTGCTACGCCCTGGTATCAGTTCTTTGATAGCGTTCTGAAGGACGAAACCCACCAGTGGGCACCTAGGCCCTGCTTCGAGATTTACCACAACAACGGGGCGGAAGAGGGTTACTGGGATATCGAGATGTTTATAGCAGTAGAGCCGAAGGGCTGATCTGAAAACGCCAGAGCGTAAAATACGGCTCTGGCGTCGCTGGGCTAACGGTATATATGGCCGATAATTAATGCAATGCGTTCGCAATCGCGCTAAACATCAGCGAGGCTTCCAGCGGCTGGGCGCTGAATGACGGTTCCGCCTGCGGCCAGGTCGACCACTGGACGATCACCAGATTTTCCGCGCGGTTGACCATAATCATCTGACCATAAATCCCCAGCGCCCACATCGATCCTTTCATTGAGTCCTGCGGCGCTGGCACTACGTTTTTAGCATTGACGGGTACTTCGTTATTCCACCACTGGTAGCCATAAAGCCCCTGCGGATGCGCGGCGGAGACTGAGTTTTTCGCCTTGTTCCAGTCGGCGGATTGAGCCACCCAGTTTTCTGGCAGAATCTGCTTACCGTTCGGCAGATGACCGTTGTTCAGCACGAACTCGCCGAAGCGGCCCCAGTCTTCCAGCGTGGCGTTAAAACCATGTGCGCCAACATCATGCTGGTTTTTGCTGTAGGAATGCCATACGCCATCGCTCGCCATGCCATACGGCTGCCAGATGCTTTTCTCAAGGTAGGCGGCAAGCGTCATACCCGTTGCGCGCTCCAGCACGTCGCCCAGCAGCCAGGCTCCGCCGGAGGAGTAGGACCAGACTTCACCCGCCGGGTGGGCGCGTTTCAGGCCGGAAACCAGCGTGCGGACGCAGTCGTAGGTACCCGCGTGAGCTTCACACTGCGTGAGTTTGGCGAAGTCAGACTGTGGATTGGTGTAATCCTCGTTCCACGCCACGCCAGAGGTGTGCTGGATAAGTTGTTTCAGGGTGACGCCATCCCAGGCGGTGCCTTTCAGCGCAGGTTCATACTGTGTGACCAGGTCGTCCAGCGAGTGGATTTTTCCCTCTTTCAGCGCTACGCCCACAAGCGTGGATACCACTGATTTTCCCACCGAGCGGGAAGTCCATAGCGTGGTATCGGTGTTGCCTTCGCCAAGGTATTTCCAGGAAACCTTGCCATCCTTCAGCACCAGCATACCGCTGACGTTCTGGCGCTTAATGTAATCCTGAAGCGTCCACCGTTTGCCGTTGACCTGATAGCTGGCCTGCGTCAGCGGTTTTTCCGCCGCGGCGAGCGGCACGGATTTGCCGTGGTGGAAAACATCGCCCTGATAGTTGCGGTAGTCGTTACGAAAACCGATGACACGATCGGCCTGACTCCAGGTCAGCATTGCTTTTGTATCGGGCAGTTTTGCATCAAAGGGGGCCGGGCAGGCGGTGAGTTCGGTGCCTTCACAGGCCGCCATTACGGGTGAGGAGAGGAATGCCCCAGCCACCAGGCTTGCCAGCAGGCAGTACTTTGCAGGTAAAGATTTATGTTTATTATTCATAGCGTTCTCGATTTTAGTTATACCAATAGACACGTTGTCCCGGCGGGGTGACGGGATGGGTGCAGTATAAAAATCACCGCACTATAATAAAAAACGCGTAATGGGGGAAAAACCCCCATAAGTACTGCAAAAGGAGCCCGGTGTGCCGTCATTGTCCTACTCATTTTCTCAGCTTGAAGCCTTCACCGCCGTTGCGGAGCACGGCAGCCTGATGAAGGCGGCGATGAAGCTGGAGAAAGATCGCACGACGCTGCGCGATCTCATCGATCTGCTGGAAGATGGCCTTGGCTACCCGCTGTTTGTCCGCCAGGGACGAGCGCTACAGCTCACGGCAGAAGGCGAGCAGCTGCATCGTCAGGCGCATCTGCTGATGCGCCAGGCCAGGGCATTCGAGCAGTTTGCCCGCCAGGTGCCGTCAGCCGACATTCAGGAACTGAGCATTGCCTACGATCCTTTTACGCCGCGTCGTTTTTTGCAGGCACTGATCGCCCAGATCGTAAAACGGGGGATTCGCCTGAGCCTGCGCTGCACCTCGCGCGCCGAAGGTGAAAAAGCGCTTACAAGTGGTCAGGCTGACTTAGGCTTCTTTCAGGCGAATAACCACAGCGTGGGCAACGATATGGAGTGGCGCGCGCTTGGCGCTATCGATATGGATTTCTACGCCGCCGAACCGCTGTTTGCTGATGTTGCACGCCCCTGTTCGCTGCTCGACCTCTCTTTAACGCCGCAAGTGGTGATGCACTCAGCAAGCGATCTACCGATGGCGCGACGGCTACAAATCTCGGGGAACGTGATGGTGGCCAACGAGCTTGAAATGCTGCGCGGCCTGATTGAGGCCGGCTGCGGATGGGGATTTTTACCGACCCATTTTGAGGCGGCGCGCTGGCGGAATGTCGCGGCGATTCCCACGGTGGTGGGCAATGAAGGCATCAGCCAGACTATGGTGACTATCTGGTGGCCGGGGAGCGAAAAACGAATGTTGATTGATGACACGCTGGCCCAGCTATCTGCGCTGTGGCGAGCGGAGATGACACGCACAGGGTAAACGGAATTTTTTACCGCCGCCTGTCCGCCACAATCACCAGACCAATACCGGAAAGGGTGATAACGATAGCCAGCAGCATGCGCACATCAATGGCTTCGCCCATAAAGACCAGACCGCCCAACGCCGCAAGGCAGGGAACGCTGAGCTGCAGCGTGCTGGCGGTCGTGGGGCTAAGCTTAGGCAACAATGAGTACCAGAGCAGATAAGCACCGCCGGACATCAGCGCCCCGGAGGTGACGGCCAGCGCGAGCCCGATGGCATCCGCCTGAACATGAAAACCACTGAGCAGAAACACCAGCAGCGCCATGGGAACCGCCAGAATAAAATTCCCGGTTGTTGCCGCCGCCGCATTTTGCACCTTCTTGCCAGTAATACAGTAAACCGCCCACGCCGCGCCGGACAGGATCATCAACAGCGAAGCGCTACCGGAAGGGTGCCCCGCTCCGGGCAACAGCAGCAGCGCCAGCCCACCCATCGCCCCCAGCATACCGACGCTTTTCAGCGCGGTCAGCCGCTCACCGCGCATCAACCCCCAGCTTGTCATTACGCACTGTACGGTACCAAACAGCAGCAGTGCGCCTGCGGCGGTGGTTAACGACAAATAGGCCAGTGAGAACGCAAAAACGTAGGTCGCCAGCAGCGCGGCGTTCAGCCAATTAAATTCTGGTTTCTTACGCAGCCCGGGCATCTGGAGCAGCAAGAACAGCGCGATGGCGCCGCTCAGCAGGCGAACGCTGCTAAATGAAACGGCATCCATATGCAGCCCCTTCAGCGCCAGCCGACAGAGCAGGGAGTTTGCGGCAAATGCCACCATAGCCAGGATGATTTTGAGCAGCACGGGAGCGTCCTCTGGAAGTATTGGAATAATTATGCATCAAGCCACGTAGCGCAGTGCCATTGTTTTGTGCTGTGGCTCCCAGGCAACAACATGAATTTTTTGTGGTTATTTCCGCCCCTCTACTACGGATTGAGACTTGATCACATTTTGATAATGCGTATAGTTCTCGATCTCATTTTTATTCATTGATGCGGTACGGCTGGCCCAGTAATCGGTGAGGATATTTCACAGGGGTATTCTGGGGCGTGAGAAGCGACAAACCCGTTGGTACCCACGATGAATTTTTTATTCAATACCAAGGGATGTTCTCATGAAAACCAAACTCTCCGTGCTGGCACTGGCGATAGGCGCCGTGCTGCCTACCGCCTATGCGGCAACGACCGAAGACACAACAACCAGGAAAAATCAGCCTGAAACGATGGTGGTTCAGGGCGTTGACGGCAGCGATTTCAAAGCCGGTGGCGAAGATCTGGTGCCTGCTTATCTCGACGGGCAAATTGCCCATGGCGGCCGCTTAGGGATGCTGGGCGAGCAAAAGGCGATGGACGTGCCGTTCAACGTCATCGGCTATACCTCAAAGCTGGTGCAGGATCAGCAGGCTAAAACCGTCGCTGACGTCGTTAAAAATGACGCGGGCGTGCAGGCGGTTCAGGGCTACGGCAACTTTGCGGAAACGTACCGTATTCGCGGCTTTAAGCTTGATGGCGATGATATGACGATGGGCGGCCTCTCCGGCGTGGTACCGCGTCAGGTGATGGACACCCAGATGCTGGAGCGCATTGAAGTCTTCAAAGGCGCGAACGCGCTGGTGAACGGCGCAGCCAGTTCCGGCGTAGGCGGAATGATAAACCTTGAACCTAAACGTGCTGAAGATATTCCCACCACCCGCCTTGGCGTGGACTACACCTCTGATTCACAGGTCGGTGGCTCGCTGGATCTGGGGCGTCGCTTCGGTGATGACAACCAGTTTGGCGCGCGCGTAAACGTGCTGCACCGTGAAGGGGAAGGGCGTATTGATAACGACAAGCGCCGCACCACCCTGGCATCGCTGGGTCTTGATTATCGTGGCGACCGTCTGCGTTCATCTCTCGATTTTGGTTATCAGAAAAAAAACTTCCACGGCGGTGAGATGGGCGTTGGTGTGGCAAATATTGCCGCCATTCCAGCGGTACCGGACGCCACCAAAAGCTACGCGCAGAAGTGGGGCTTTAGCGACATCGAAAACGAATTCGGTATGGTTAAAACCGAATATGACCTGACCGATAACTGGACAACCTATGCCGGGCTTGGTGCGCAGCATGCGCATGAAATCGGCACCTATGCTGCACCGAAGCTGACCAACGTGAATGGCAATGCCACCGTCGGTCGTCTGGATACCAACCGTATTATCGACAGCTTCAGCGGCATGGGCGGCATCCGCGGTAGCTTCAATACCGGCGTGGTCTCCCATAAAGTGAACGTGGGCTACTCGGCGCAGATACGTCGCGATGCGACTGCCTGGCGTATGTCCGATAGCACTAAAAACCCGACTATCAATATCTACAACAGTCATGACGTAGACATGCCGGATTATAAGCCGAATCCAAAAGGCGGCCACTATGACGATCCGCTGACCACCGCGCGCAACCGTACCCAAGGCTGGCTGCTCAGCGACACGCTGGGCTTCTTTGACGATAGCCTGCTCTTTACCGCTGCGGCACGCCATCAGAAGGTGGTGATTTGTAACTATGACAACCAGACGGGCCAGGAAACCACTAGCTCAAGCTTTACTGAAAGCCGCTGGATGCCGACGTTTGGTCTGGTGTACAAGCCATGGGAGACACTCTCGCTGTACGCTAACCATACCGAAGCGTTGCAGCCTGCGAACAATGCACCTAATACTGCGAAAAACTACGGCCAAAGTATTGGTATCGCCCATTCGAAACAGGACGAAGTGGGCGTAAAAATTGATTATCAGCGCGTGGGTGGCTCACTGTCGCTATTCCAGATTACTAAGCCGTCTGGGGTGTTAGATAGCGATAAGTACTACCGTATGGACGGCGAGCAGCGTAACCGCGGCGTAGAGCTCAACGTGTTTGGCGAACCAGTGCTGGGCCTGCGTCTGACCGGCAGTGCGCTGTGGATTGACCCTGAATTGACCAAAACCGCGGGCGGTACTTACGACGGTAACGATGCGATTGGCGTCTCCCGCTTCTATGCGGTGCTGGGGGCTGAATACGACATCAAACCGATTGATGGGCTGACGGCGACCGCGCGCGTGAATCATACCGGTTCCCAGTATGCGGATACGGCCAATACCAAAAAACTCGACAGCTACACTACGCTTGATCTGGGTATGCGCTACCGCATGCGTCTGAATCAGGAGCAGAACGATCTGGTGTGGCGTGTGGGCGTGACCAACGTGACCAACCAGAACTACTGGTCGGGTGCTGATGATACCGGTGTCTATATCTACCAGGGTGAGCCGCGTACCTTAAAAGTCTCGGTCAGCTACGACTTCTAAGTCATTGCTAAAATAGGGTTATTGCCCCGAAAACGCGTGCGTTTCGGGGCTTTTTACTACTGGGGACCGGGTGCTGATTGCCTTGCGGCAAGTCGCGCTAAGTGTTAAAAGGTGCCCCTTCATAAAAATGCTAAGGGGTTAGACGTGAAAAACGCGTCATCAGCATCCAGCCAGAATCAACCGGATGCGTCGTCGGAAAATAGCCCGACGCTTCACCGCGGATTACAAAACCGCCATATTCAATTAATCGCCCTCGGGGGTGCAATCGGCACCGGTCTGTTCCTCGGTATCGGCCCCGCCATTCAGATGGCAGGCCCAGCCGTGGTGCTGGGCTACGCGATTGCCGGTGTGATTGCTTTTCTTATCATGCGCCAGCTTGGTGAGATGGTGGTTGAAGAGCCGGTATCCGGTTCATTTGCTCATTTTGCTTATAAATACTGGGGGCCGTTCGCCGGATTTCTCTCTGGCTGGAACTACTGGGTCATGTTCGTGCTGGTGGGCATGGCAGAACTGACCGCCGCCGGGATCTATATGCAATATTGGCTGCCGCACGTCCCAACCTGGATCTGGGCGGCGGGCTTCTTCGTGCTGATAAACGCCGTGAACCTGGTGAACGTGCGTCTGTACGGCGAGACGGAGTTCTGGTTTGCGCTGATTAAAGTGCTGGCGATTATCGGCATGATTGGCTTCGGTATCTGGATGCTGACGACCGGCAATGGCGGCGAGCATGCCAGCATTGATAACCTCTGGCGCGATGGCGGCTTCCTGGCCACCGGCTGGAAAGGGCTGATTCTGTCGCTGGCGGTGATTATGTTCTCCTTCGGCGGGCTGGAGCTCATTGGTATTACGGCGGCGGAAGCGCGCAGCCCGGAGACCACGATTCCGAAAGCGGTGAACCAGGTGGTTTACCGTATTCTGCTGTTTTATATCGGCTCGCTGATTGTGCTGCTGGCGCTCTACCCGTGGCAGGGCATTCAGTCCGATAGCAGCCCGTTTGTGATGATCTTCCACAATCTGGACAGCAATGTTGTCGCCTCTGCGCTGAACTTCGTCATTCTGGTGGCCTCACTGTCGGTCTATAACAGCGGCGTTTACTCCAACAGCCGCATGCTGTTTGGCCTCTCCGTGCAGGGTAACGCCCCGCGTTTCCTGACGAAGGTCAGCAAACGCGGCGTGCCGGTGAACTCACTGCTGCTCTCCGGTGCTATCACTTCGCTGGTGGTATTGGTTAACTATCTGCTGCCGCAAAAAGCCTTTGGCCTGCTGATGGCGCTGGTGGTGGCGACGCTGCTGCTGAACTGGATAATGATCTGCATGGCGCACCTGAAATTCCGCGCCGCGATGCGCCGTAAAGGCCGCGAAGCGAAGTTCAAAGCGTTGTGGGCTCCGGCAAGCAACTACCTTTGCATCGCTTTCCTGCTGATGATCCTTGGTCTGATGTGCACCATGGACGGCATGCGCCTGTCGGCAATCTTACTGCCGGTGTGGGTGTTGTTCCTGTTTGTGGCTTTCAAAACGTTGCGCCGCAAAGCGTAATTTCCCTCGAGTCGCTGTGCTCTTCCAGGCTACCATCAAATGTAGCCTGGACGAGCGCAGCGACCCCGGGAATGCACTATTCCCCCAGCTTCTCCAGCGCCGCCCGCAGATTCTGATGCGACGTGGTAATAATGCTCCACGCATCCTTCGGCTTATCGTGCTCGATAATAAACCACTTCACGCCGCTGGCTTTCGCGGCTGGCAGAATCGTTGACCAATCCAGCAGGCCTTCGCCCAGCGGCGCGAAGTTCATCTCGTCATCGCGAATGCCGATGGACGCATTATCTTTGGCGTGAATGGCATAAACGCGGCCCGGATATGCTTTCAGAATATGCGCCGGATCTTGTCCACCGCGTGAAACCCAGGCGGCATCCATCTCCAGCTTGAGATTTTCCGCTTTAGAATGGTTGAAGATAATCTCCAGCGCGGTCACGCCATCGTATTTTTTCACCTCAAAGTTGTGGTTGTGATAGGCCAACTGCATTCCATCGTGGCGCAGCTTTGCCCCCAGTTTATCGAGACGCTGCGCGAAATCGGCCCAGCCTTTGGCACTGTCAGGGCGATCCTTCGGTTCAATCCACGGCACCACGATAGTGCTGTTGCCAATCGCTTTGTTGAAATCCACCGTTTGCTGATAGCGCGTTTCCAGCGCGCTGAGCTGCTCGTGGGAGGAGGTGACCGTGAGCTTATTTTCCGCCAGCAGCGATTTCATCTGCCCGGCATTAAGGCCATGATTGCCAACCACTTCAACGTGTTCAAACCCGGCTTTATGCGCCATGGCGAACTGTTCGGCGGGCATGCCGACGTTGCGTAAGGTGTACATCTGCAGGGCAATTTCATTCTCGACGTTCGGCGCAGACGCCGCGGAAAATGAAGCGAAAAGGGTGGCTGCCAATAGAAATTTTTTCATCAGGTTATCCGTTTTATTTAAAAAGTAATCGATTACAAAATAGAGCCAATGCGATCGATTACCATCTAAATCGGATAAAAATGTGATCCCGGTAACGTAAACGATCGCCATCGATCCCCGACTGTTTTTTAATCGTGACGCTTCTCCCAAATTGCGAATGGCGAACAGGATCTTATTTTTGTAATCGATTACTTTCTTCGTTGACTGATTTTGTAATCGATTACTTTTTGAGGGTGAAAACATGGTGTCTACAACGGAAAGTCGTGAACACAGCGGCATACAGCACCGGCTGTTAGTCCCGCGCCTGTCGTTAATGATGTTTATGCAGTTTTTTATCTGGGGAAGCTGGTCGGTCACGCTTGGCCTGGTGATGACCCAGTACAACATGTCGCTGCTGATTGGCGATGCCTTCTCGGCGGGGCCGATTGCCTCGATCCTCTCGCCGTTCGTCCTCGGGATGCTGGTTGACCGTTTCTTCCCGTCGCAAAAGGTGATGGCGGTGATGCACCTGCTTGGCGCAGCGATTCTGTGGTTTGTGCCGCAGGCGCTGGTGGCGGAAAACGGCGCGCTGCTGATTGCGCTGCTGTTCGGTTATACGTTGTGCTATATGCCAACGCTGGCGCTGACCAACAACATTGCGTTCCATAGCCTGACCAATATCGACAAAACCTTCCCGGTGGTGCGCGTGTTCGGCACTATCGGTTGGATTGTCGCCGGGATCTTTATCGGCGTGACCGGCATTTCCGACACCACCGGCATCTTCACGCTGGCGGCGCTGTGCTCGGTGGTGCTGGCGGTCTATAGCCTGACGTTGCCGCACACGCCGGCACCGGCGAAAGGGCAGCCGCTTAAGCTGCGCGACCTGTTCTGCGCTGACGCCTTTGCGTTACTGAAAACCCGTCACTTCCTGGTGTTTGCCGTTTGCGCCACGCTGATTTCGGTACCGCTCGGCACCTACTACGCCTATACCGCCTCATTCCTCGCGGACGCGGGCGTGGCGGATGTCAGCACCGCTATGTCCTTCGGCCAGATGTCGGAAATCTTCTTCATGCTGATTATCCCGCTGCTGTTCCGTCGTCTTGGCGTGAAGTACATGCTGCTCATCGGCATGCTGGCGTGGTTTGTGCGCTATATGTTCTTTGCGCTGGGCATCAACGAAGAGACGCGTTTCCTGCTGTATCTCGGCATTCTGTTGCACGGCGTCTGCTATGACTTCTTCTTCGTGGTGGGCTTTATCTACACCGACCGCGTGGCGGGTGAAAAGGTGAAAGGTCAGGCACAGAGCATGGTGGTGATGTTCACCTACGGTATCGGCATGCTGCTGGGCTCACAGATTTCCGGCTCGCTGTACAACCATCTGGTCGCAGGACAAACCGTACCGGCGGCCTGGGTGAACTTCTGGTGGATCCCGGCGGTGGCCGCGGTCGTTATTGCACTGATTTTCCTTGTCTCGTTCAAATATAACGAGAAAGACCACGCGTAATTTTTTTGAAAGGAGGGGGTATGAAAACCATCAAGGGACCGGGCATTTTCCTGGCGCAGTTTATTGGTTCAGCGCCGCCGTTTAATACGCTCGATGGGCTAGCCGAATGGGCGGCGGGGCTGGGATTTAAGGCGCTCCAGCTGCCGTGCAACCACCCGGCGATTTTTGACTTACCGCAGGCGGCGGCAAGCCAGACCTACTGCGATGAGATAACCGGAAGGCTCGCTGAACACGGGCTGGTCATTAGTGAACTCTCTACGCATCTTGAAGGCCAACTGGTCGCCGTGAATTCGGCCTACGACAGTGCTTTTGACGCTTTTGCCCCCGCGGCGCTTCGCGGCAACCCTGCGGCACGCCAGCAGTGGGCGGTAGAGAGCGTGAAAAAGGCGGCGCAGGCGTCGGCACGATTGAGGGTGAAGGCGCACGCCACCTTCTCCGGGGCGTTGGCCTGGCCTTACTTCTACCCGTGGCCTCCGCACAATGCGGCGCTGCTCGACGAGGCGTTTCATGAACTGGCCAGCCGCTGGCGGCCTATTCTGGACTGCTTTGACGAGCATGGCGTGGACCTATGCTACGAAATTCATCCCGGCGAAGACCTGCACGACGGCGTGACCTTCGAGCGCTTCCTGGCAAAGGTCGATAACCATCCACGCTGCCACATGCTCTACGACCCGAGCCATCTGCATCTGCAGAATATCGACTACCTGGCGTATCTCGATATCTACCATTCACGCATTCGGGCATTCCACGTCAAAGACGCGGAGTTCGAGCGTAACGGGCGCAGCGGAGTCTACGGTGGCTATCAGAACTGGCTGGAGCGTGCCGGGCGCTTCCGCTCGCTCGGCGATGGCGATATCGATTTCAAAAAGATTTTCAGCAAGCTCAGTCAGTACGATTTTGACGGCTGGGCGGTGATGGAATGGGAGTGCTGCCTGAAGGACGCGCAGACCGGCGCGCGCGAAGGCAGTGAGTTTATTAAACGGCATATCATTCCCGTATCCGCACGGGCCTTTGATGACTTTGCCGCGGGCAGCGAGGTACGCGGATGATTCAGGTCGGTATTGTTGGCTCAGGTTTCATTGGCCCGGCGCATATTGAAGCGCTGCGTCGGCTGGGTTTTGTTGAGGTAGTAGCGCTGTGCGACGCTTCGCTGGAGCTGGCGCAGGAAAAGGCGCTACAGCTCAATATTCCCCACGCCTATGACGACGTCGACGCGCTACTGGCGCATCCGGGGTTACAGGTGGTGCATAACTGTACTCCGAACTTTTTGCATGCCGAGGTTAACCGCCAGATTCTACGGGCGGGGAAACATGTCTTCTCTGAAAAACCGTTGTGCATGACGTCAGAAGAGGCGCGTGAACTGGTTAAGATGGCGCAAGAAGCGGGCGTAGTGCACGGTGTGAGCTTTGTTTATCGCCAGTTTGCGATGGTGCAGCAGGCGGCGAGCATGATGCGTGACGGCAGCGCCGGGCGGCTTTTCTCCGCCTATGGCGGCTACCACCAGGACTGGATGCTGCTGGAAAACGACTTCAACTGGCGCGTGGACGCGCAGCAGGGCGGCGTTTCCCGGACGGTGGCGGATATCGGCTCGCACTGGTGCGATACGGTGCAGTTTGTGACCGGGCGGCGCATTGTCGAGGTGATGGCCGACCTCGCTATCGTCTGGCCGACGCGCAAAGCCAGCCTCGGGGCGCAGGCGACCTTCAGCGAACAGCCTGATTCCCCCGGTTATCAGGACGTGCCGGTGACTACCGAAGATGCCGGCTCGGTACTGTTCCGTTTTGACGACGGCAGTAAAGGCTGCTTTAGCGTCTCGCAGGTGAGCGCCGGGCGCAAAAACCGCCTTCACTTTGATATCAACGCCAGTGCCTGTTCGCTGGCCTGGGATCAGGAAACGCCGCAGCAGCTGTGGATTGGCCACCGCAGCCAGCCTAATCAGCTTTTAAGCGATGACCCTGGCCTGCTGAACCGCGACGTTGCCGCACAGGCCCACTTCCCCGGTGGGCACAACGAAGGCTGGCCGGATGCGTTTAAAAACATGATGCTTAATTTTTACCAGGCGGTGTGTGCTGGAAAGATGCCGCAGGAGAACGAACGCCGCTTTGCATCGTTCAGTGAGGGCGCGAACGTGATGTATCTTATTGACGCTATTGTGAAAAGCCATCAGCAGCGATGCTGGGTCAGCGTCGAACAATAACCTTGTGCCCGGTACGCCGGGCCTGTTTTTATGGTAGCCTTCACGCAAAGCGTTAATTGCAGGGAACGGCGTAGCATGTCAATTCAGAAAATCGCCCAGCTGGCGGGCGTGTCGGTGGCCACCGTATCGCGGGTGTTGAACAACAGCGATACGGTGAAAGCGAAGAACCGCGAGCGGGTGCTTCAGGCTATCAAAGAGAGTAACTATCAACCGAACCTGCTGGCGCGCCAGCTACGGACGGCGCGTAGCTCGATGATTCTGGTGATGGTATCGAACATTGCTAACCCGTTCTGCGCGGAAGTGGTCAAGGGCATCGAAGCGGAAGCAGAGAAAAATGGCTATCGCATTTTGCTGTGCAACTCTGGTTCTGATATTGAGCGCTCTAAATCAGGCCTGCGCCTGCTGACCGGAAAAATGGTCGACGGCATTATCACCATGGATGCGTTTGCCCGCCTGCCGGAGTTGACCACGGTGATTGGCGATGCGCCGTGGGTGCAGTGTGCGGAATACGCGGATGCCGGTGAAGTTTCCTGTGTCGGGATTAACGACGTTGACGCGGCCCAGCATGCGGTTGGGTACCTGGTGGCGCAGGGGCACCAGCGTATTGCCCTGATTAACCATGATTTAAGCTATAAATACGCCCGTCTGCGCGAGCAGGGCTATCAAGACGTGCTGCAACAGCAGGGGCTCGACTTCGCCGCAGTGGAGTACGCGGATGATCTCAGCGCGGCGGCGGGCAAGGCGGCGATGAAAAACCTGCTGGCGATGAGTCCGCGCCCGGATGCGGTCTTTGCCATCTCGGATTCGCTGGCCGCGGGCGCCATTCGCGCCATCGAACAGGCGGGACTGCGCGTACCGGAAGATATTGCCGTGGTTGGGTTCGACGGCACGGAGCTGGCGGAGATGGTCTCCCCGCAGCTCACCACCGTACAGCAGCCGTCGCGAGAGATTGGCGCTAAAGCGGTCGCGCTGCTGCTGAATAAAATTGATAACCCGGACGTTGCCCCAGAGCGGGTGATGCTGGAGTGGCGTTTTATTCCCCGAGCCAGCGCCTGATTTTAGTATTGCCGGATGGCGCTGCGCTTATCCGAACTACAATCCGATCCCCCGTAGGCCGGATAAGGCGTTTACGCCGCCATCCGGCAATCCTTACCCTAACGCCTGATAACTACCAACAGCCCACACACCACCAGCCCTGTCCCCAGCAGCTGCTCAACCGACAGCGGCTCATCCAGCAGCCACCAGCTAAACAGAATGGTCAGAATCGGGCCGATTAACCCAATCAGCACCGCCTTTGCCGCGCCGATGCGATGAATAGCCGAAGACAGCCAGAATATCGGCATTACCGTAGAAAAGACCGCCATGCCCGCGCTGTAGGCATACACCTGCCACGGCAGATTAAGCGCGGCAACGGGACGGGTGGCAAAAAAGTGCACCTGAGTCGCCGCAATCGACACCAGCAGCGCCAGCATCGAAAACGGGATCGCCCCTATGCGCCCGATAGCCACCTCCGCCCCGGCGTTGTAAATGGCGTAGGTAATCGCACAGCCAAATACCAGCGAACCGCCGATCAGCACCGAATGGCTATCGGCGGTGAGGCCGAGGTCGTGCACAAAGGCAATCAGAATGCCGCCGTAGGAGAGCAGCATCGCCAGCAGCAGTTTCTTCTCAAAGGTTTTGCCGAGAAAAAAGACGCCAATCAAGATGGTCAGCATCGGGTAGGTAAAGAGAATCAGCCGCTCGAGCCCGGCGGTAATATACTGTAACCCCATAAAATCGAGCATCGCCGAGGCGTAATAACCTGCGACACCCAGCACCACCAGCAGCGCGTAATCCTGACGATGCAGGGTGGCCATTTTACGCAGCACCGGCCACGCGGTAAGGGCAATCAGCGGCAGCGACATCGACATACGCAGCATCAACAGCGTGACCGGGTCGACCGGTGCGACCGCATACGCCAGCTTGACGAATATCGCCTTAAACGAAAAGCCGAACGCCGCGAGTATCGCCAGCGAAAACCCGGCTACCCGGGAAGTGAGATGCAACTTCACCGTGCCCGTTCCTGTAGTTCGCTGATGCGTTGCCACATCACAACTGGATTGGAATACATTGGGAAGTGCCCGCAGTGGGGAATTTCTGCAAGCGTCACGCCACGACGTTCAATATTCGCCAGATAGCTCAGCGTGTTGTTTTGCGCGCCGTACATAAACATTTTTGGCAAGGGTAGATTTAGAAACTTCGCCATCAGGTCGCCGTGGTCGGAATAGTCCACCATCGAGGTAAAAATAGGTCTGACCGCGGCTGCCCGCACTTTATGCTTGAGGCTGGCGGCATACAGCGCGCTGGCCCACGCCGGAGACTGATGAGTCCGGGCGATAAAATCAGTAAAAAACTGCTCGTCGTTGCCATCGGGATAATCAACGGCCTGGCGACTCAGGAAGCAATCTTCCGGCGCGATATTCCCCTCGATGTCGACAAAGCTGAGCACCCGCTCGGGATGGGCGTGCGCCAGCATCAGCGCGGTCAGGCCGCCCATGGAATGGCCGACGAGGTGGAAGCGCTGGAAACCCAACTGGTCAATCAGCGCGAGCGCCGTCTCGACTAAAAACGGAATCGAAATTTTCTGCAAATTTGCGCATTCCGTCTCCCCGCAGCCGGGGGCATCGTAGGCGAGAAATGGCCGCCCGTCGAAGGCAGCGTGGCGCACGATATCGGCATATTCTTCTTTGGTTGACCCAAAGCCGTGGAGAAACACAATCGGTTCGCGGGGGCCGGAACGGTGAATGGCGGCCACCTGCATCGGCGTCGCTTGTACCGTTAACGCGAAGTGCGTGCGGTGAAATTCGTGGGGCATGGTCACTCTTCTTATGCATTCGTGGGGTGGCTATCGTCGCCGTCATTCTCTGATATGTAAAATCGTATTAAAGTAATGCTCTGATACATTTTTAATATCGATTGATGTGAGCGGTGACAGGAGCCATGCAGAGATGATCAATTTTCGCATTATTCGCCATATGTGGCTGTTTCTCGCGGTGGCGGAGGAGAAACATTTTGGCCGTGCGGCGAAGCGACTTGGCATGACCCAGCCGCCCCTCACCCAGCAGATTCAGGTGCTGGAGCAGTCGCTGAAGGTGCAGTTGTTTGATCGCTCGAAGCGCAATGTGCAGCTCACGCCCGTGGGACTAGCCATCCTGCCTGCGGTCAAACGCTTTGCCGAGCAGGTTGAACGGCTGGAGCTGGCGGTAAACGAAGCGGTAGCCGGGCATACCGGCATGCTGACCATCGGCGCGATTAGCACCGCTATGCTCGATGTGTTGCCGCCGCTAATTGATAAGATGAAAGCGCGCTACCCGGATATCGTGATTTCCATTAAGGAGATCGACAGCGCCGAAGCGGTACTGGCGCTGCAAAATGGGGAGATCGATCTTGCTTTTGCGCGCCTCACCGGGGAAATGGGCGAGGGGATTACGCTGCTGCCGCTGTCCAGCGCCGAACTGGTGGTGGCATTACCCCGCCAGCACCGGCTGGCCGGCGAGTCGCAGATTGCGCTGCGCGATTTGATGCAGGAGGAGTGGGTGATGTTCTCTCGCCACCTGAGCCCGGTTTATTTCGACAGTATTACCGCCGCTTGCCGCAACGAAGGCTTTTCGCCGCGGATTATTCACCACGTACGCTCGGTCTCTTCACAGATTGCTTTTGTCGGCTGTGGGCAGGGAATTGCGCTGGTGCCGGACTCGCTGGAGCGTCTGTCACCGGCCAACGTGGTGACCGTGCCGCTCGACCAGACGATCGAGGTGATCACCACGGCGGTAGCCTGGTCAGCCAGTCGGAAAAATCCGCTGGCTGACAAGTTTATCGCCCTGATTCAGACGCCTGAGGTGGGGTGATTACTGCCCGATAGCGCCCGCGAGGGCGCGAATATCATTACCGGTCGGCGACTGATGTATTCGCAGACCAAACTCTTCCACTACTGCGAAAATATGGTCGAAGATATCCGCCTGAATGCTTTCGTATTCTGCCCAGACAACGGTGTTGGTGAAGGCATATATTTCAATCGGCAAGCCGTTATTATCCGGTGCCAACTGACGTACCATCAGCGTCATATCCTTGCGAATCTTCGGATGGTTACGCAGATATTCGTTGAGATACGCACGGAAGGTACCAATATTGGTCATTTTACGCAGATTAAGCACCGAATCATCGCTACCGTATTCCTGATTCCACAGACTAATTTCCTGATAACGAGAGTCCATATACGGTTTTAGCAGTCGCGCCTGAATTAAGCGCTGTTGTTCTTGCTCATCGAGGAAATGGACGCTGGTGGTATCAATGTTCAGACTGCGCTTAATTCGACGTCCGCCTGACGCTGACATTCCACTCCAGTTTTTGAAGGAGTCAGAGACCAGCGACCAGGTAGGAATAGTGGTAATGGTGTTATCCCAGTTACGCACTTTGACCGTGGTTAAACCGATATCCGTCACCGCACCATCGGCACCGTATTTTGGCATCTCCAGCCAGTCGCCGAGCTTCAGCATATCGTTCGCCGACAGCTGAATACCGGCCACCAGACCCAGAATTGGGTCTTTGAAGACCAGCATCAATACCGCCGCCATCGCCCCCAGACCACTTATCAGAATCGCCGGTGACTGCCCCAGCAGCAGGGAAATCATCAGGATGCCAATCAGGATAGCGCTGACCAGCTTCACACCCTGAAATATGCCTTTCAGCGGAAGCTGAGAAGAGAAGGAGAGTTTCTGCGACAGATTGAAAATAACGTCCAGCAGCGAGAAGAATGACAGCAGGGCATATAGCATGACCCACAGCTGCGCCACCGTGGTTAATATTTCCGCTGCTTCACTGCCTTTTTGCAGCCACAGCACGGCCTGCACGTTGACAATGATCCCTTGCAGCGTAAACGCCAATCGGTGAAACAGCTTATTCTGCGTGATGATTTGCAGCCATAAATGGCTGCTGGCCTGCGCGCGTTTTTCGAAAGTGCGCAGCACCAGACGGTGTAAAATCAGATGAACAATGATGGCAGTGAGAAAAATAATACCAAAGATGATCACAAGTGAATTGGTATGGTTTATTTCAATGCCCATCTCTTCTATCTGGGAAATGAGTTCCTGCATAACGTCTCCTATATAGCCAGTCTTTAATAATGACCAGGCTAGCTATAATATGCAAACAGCTATACAGGAACTTAATAATCAGGAGGTTACCATCGCCGGGCTACGGTTTAAGTGATGACGTAGGCCAATGGCAATCACCGCCAGCAGCAGCATCATCACCGCCTCCACGCCGAGAAAACCGATCATCGCCTGCGGATAGCTACCGTGATGATTCCGCATCAGCATTAACAGCAGTGAGCCAAATACCGCCGGACCAAGCCCTAACGTCGCCTGCTGCAGCGTACTCAGCAGCGCGCTGCCAGCACCCGCGTCGTTGGCGGTGATATCGCGCATTCCCACGCGATAGAAGCAGTTCACAATCAACGCCTGACCGTAGCCAATCAGCGCCGTGGCGGGCACCAGCGTCAGCGTGGTGGTGGCCTGGCCGTAGTGGTGGAAGGTCTCCATCAGCAGCAGCAGGCCGCTAATTTGTACCACTAACCCGGCGACCAGAATGCGTCCCATGCTGTGGCGCGCAATCAGCTTCGGCGCGTACATTGCCGACAGGAAGTAGGCTACGCCAAGGGCGATAAAGCTGTTTCCGGACTGCCACGGCGCCATGCCAAGGCCGGACTGCATGGTCAGCGCCATGCAGAACATAAACCCGGACCAGGCGCTGAAGAACAGCAGCGCAATTACCATGCCGAAGCGAATGCTGGCAAGCTGCAGCAGGCGTGGCGGTAGCAGCGGGTGCTCGCCGCGCTGCTCTTTACGCAACGCGATGGCGCGCATCCAGAACAGCAGCGGAATAATCGCCAGCAGCATCAGGCGCATCGACCACGGCCAATGCAACTCCGGTCCCAGCGCCATCGGGAACAGCAGGCAGCAGAGGATAAGCCCGAGGCTAAAAGTGCCCTGCCAATCGATGGTTGAGTGTTCATCGCGGCGGGTTTCCGGCACGTAGCGGCGGCTAAAGGCCAGTACCAGCAGGCCAATTGGCACGTTGATAAAGAAGGCGTTACGCCAGCCCATCCCAGCGATATCTGCCGACACCAGCCAGCCGCCGAACATCTGCCCGACGATAAACGAAATGCCGCCAATGCCGCCGTAGAGGCTAATGGCCCTGGCGTGCGCAGTTCCTTTCAGCGTGACGTGCAGGGTGGCGAGGATCTGCGGCACGATAAGCGCCGCACCTGCCCCCTGAAGGGTACGGGCGGCAAGCAGTGCGGTAATCGAATTAGAAATGCCGCACAGCAACGAAGCGAGGCTAAAAATCGCCACGCCCCACATAAACAGGCGGCGGCGACCGTAGTTGTCGCCAAGTTTGCTGCCCATCGCCAGACAGACGGCAAACGCCACGCCGTACAGCGCCACAATCAGCTCAAGCTGGGTGGGGCTGGCGTGCAGTGACTCGGTGATGGAATCCAGGGCGACGTTGGTAATCGAGGTATCGATTTGGGGCAACATCAGGCCGGTAAGCAGCAGGAAAAGCCCCGCGCGACCGGGTGAAACAGCAGACGTTTTCATGGTGACTCCATTGCGTCATTCAGCGATTGGACGTAGCATCCCTGATTAAATAAACGGGTACCAGTTCCTGGTTATACTGGTACTGGCACTACTATGCTGGAGATACCATGAGCCTCATCAGCGACAGTGAAATGGACGTATTGCAGACACGGCAGATGGATAGCCGTAAGCAGCTGGGTGCATTTCTTCGGGCGCGACGGGAAAGTCTCGACCCGCAGCGGTTAGGGCTACCGCGTAGCGGGCGGCGGCGCACGCCTGGCCTGCGTCGCGAAGAGGTGGCGATGCTGGCGGACGTTGGCGTGACCTGGTATACCTGGCTTGAGCAGGGGCGCGAGGTTAATCCGTCGGTGGCGGTAATGCAAGCGGTCGCCGAAGCGCTCCAGTGCAGCGAGCTGGAAACGCGCCATCTGTTTGTGCTGGCGGGATTAACGCCGCTGGAATCTTTAAATGTACCCCAGTGCGAGGGAATCAGCCCCGGCACGCGCCGTATGCTGGACAGTCTGCTGCCTCAACCGGCCAGCATTCAGAAACCGAACTTCGATATCGTGGCGTGGAATGACGCGTTTTGTCGGCTGATGGGCGTTGATTTTTCCCTCATCCCCGAAGATGAACGAAATTGTATCTACCTGTATCTGACCCACCCTGGCTGGCGTAGCCGTCTGGCCAATCCCGACGTGATGGGCAATTTTGTCTCCTATTTCCGCGCCGCGATGGCCGAGCACCGGGGGGAACCGGCGTGGGAGAATAAGCTCGCCCGCTTCTTTGCCGCCTCTGCCGAGTTTGAAGCGCTCTGGCACCAGCGCTACGAAGTCCGCGGCGTCGAAAATCAGATTAAAACGTTCCGCCATCCCGAGTTCGGCGAATTTCAGCTCCAGCAGATGTACTGGTACTCCGCGCCGCGCAACGGCTCGCGTTTGCTGGTCTATTTACCGGTAGATGAAGTCGGGGAAGGGGTGTTAGCGAGGTTGTAGTACGGAGACGATCCCGGCGGCGCTTCGCTTGACCGGGCTACCCGGGGTGTGCGTTTTACGATCCGCAATCCATGTTTGACGCAAGAATCTGAACCTTGATGCTATCAGGAGTAGGGTAGGGCAAAACGGGTAAATTAGCCTTTAATGCAATTTGCCTTATATGCTAATATTCAAGGACGAAAATCGTGTTCAGAATTCTTGTTCATGCAGATGCCAGAGAGGAAATGCTGGCATTGCCTGCATCTGCGCAAGCGAAGATGATCGGCAAAATAGAAAAACTTCGGCTAAATCCTACCGTTCTGCGAGAGCCAGACAGTAAACCTCTCTCTCACGGTCTTTTTGAAATCCGTACGGTAGGGATGATTCATTGTCGCGGCATCTATGCATTTCAGCAGGGGCAGACGATTTTCTTACTGCGTGTATTTATTAAAAAAACGCAAAAAACACCTCCAGCGGACATCCGTCTGGCATTAAAACGGCTACAGGAGATGCGGGATGAGCAAGAAAGTAATTGATTGGGACGATCTGAGAGCCGAAATGCTGGAGCGTGCAGACGTGAAAGCGGCATTTGATGCGCAGGAACGGCAGGAACGTCTGCGAGATATGCTGGCGAAGTGGCGTAGCAATGCGGGCCTGACACGAGCGCAGGTTGCGCAGCGAATGGGCGTGAGTGCCCCAACGGTCTCAAGAATGGAAGCCAACGTGACGCGAGCAAGCCTTGATACGCTGACGCGCTATGCGCTGGCTTGCGGGGTGAAACATCCGCAGATCTTGCTGTATTGAGGTTTCCCGGCGCGGGCTACCCAAGACGAGTAGCCCGGCCAAGCGAAGCCCCGCCGGGAAGACACTAAAGCTAAATCAGATCTCGGTAATCACCGCTTCTTCCGGCAGACGAGATTTTGGCAGCGCTTTGTTGAAGTCTTCCACGCTGTGATACCCAACCGGCACTACCACCAGGCTGGTGAAGCCTTTCTCTTTCAGGCCAAATTCCGCGTCCATAATCTCAGCGTCGAAGCCTTCAATAGGGACTGCGTCCAGGCCCATTGCGCCCATCGCCAGCAGGAAGTTACCCACGTTCAGGTAGGTCTGGTTGGCTGCCCACTGCGCGTCGTCGTGACGTTCTTTACGGTGCAGGTCGGCGAAGAAGGTGCGGCCTTTGTGGTTAGCCGCTTTGGCTTCCGGCGTAGCGAAACGGCCATCGGCGTCTTCTTGATCCACTACTTTTTCCAGCCAGGCATCGTCGATTGCGGTTTTTGCGCAGAACACCACCACGTGGGAAGCATCCAGCATTTTGCGTTCGTTGAACACGTAACCGCCCGCGGCAGATTTGGCGACGCGCGCTTTGCCTTCGTCGGTGCTAGCGACGATAAAGTGCCACGGCTGGGAGTTGGTGCTGGACGGGCTAAAGCGCAGCAGGGTTTTCAGACTGGCAGCCTGCTCAGCGGTCAGCTTTTTGCTGGCGTCAAAGGCCTTGGTGGAATAGCGCGCTTTAGCAACGGAAACGATATCCATAAACACTCCTGAATGATTAAAGGCACCGCGAATCGGTGCGTTGAATCCAGGCAGGTTACCGCGCCATGTCACAAATGAGAAGGGTGTAAAATGCGATAACACTTATCGCATTTCGCAGAAAATCAGACGGGACGGACGCGCTGTTGCACCCGTTTTGGCAGTTTATTAACCACCAGATTCCACGAATCTTCAATCAGGCTATTGAGCAGGTCCACGGTGATTTCATCGCCGGGATAGACCGAAATCCAGTGCTTTTTGTTCATGTGGTAGCCCGGCTTAATGTGCGGGTAGATGGCCTGGTGCAGCAGCGATTGCTCCGGGTCAACCTTCAGGTTGATGATAGGCTCGCCGCGTAGGTAAGCCTTGAGCATAAACATTTTGCCTTCCACGATGAAAACATCGTACTCCGGCCCGAAAGGCCAGTAGATGTCAGAGAAGGGCAGGGTCAGCGCAAACTCGTGCGCCCGTTCATGCAGCGTTTTACCGTCCATTAGTCACCTTCGGCCAGGGCCAGCCACATCGCTTCGAAGCCTAACGCTTTGAGCTTATCGGCGCGCTGCGGTTCGCGGCTGGCAAATTCAATGGTGGTTTCCGCCAGCGACAGGAACAGCGCGTCGCCAAAGGCGCGGAAGTCATCGGACATAAACACCGGGCGCACCGAGCGCTGGCAGAGCTTTTGCAGCTCTGGGAACATCGCTCTCACCTGGGTGATGGTCTCTTCGGTAATTTTTTCGCTTACCGCCATGCGTCGTAGCGCGTGATGCCCGATAGGATTGCGCACGCCCCAATCGATGTAGCTATTCCAGATGCCATGCGTGAACGCTTTTGGCGAGTCGGTTTCCACCAGACCGGCCTTCATTGCTTCGCAGAGGCCGGTTTTCAGATGCAGATAAAGCGCATTAAGCAGGTCGTCTTTGGTGGCGAAATAGCGAAACAGCGTGCCCTCTGCAACCCCCGCGCTGCGCGCAATCAGCGCAGTTGATGCGGCAATGCCGGATTGGGCAATGGCGCTGGTGGCAGCTTCCAGTAACGCTTGTTTTTTATCTTCACTCTTCGGACGAGCCACTACACTTTACCTCTCTGACTGTAAAAAACGTGATTGAAACATGCCGACCCCAGGGACTTCAACGTCGATTGTCAAATTTTGAAAATTGCTTGACGATTTTTTCCCCGTCTTTCTATAATGAGTGCCTACTCACTCATAATCAACCTTTTTAGTGTGGCTTCCTGGATGAAGCTGGTCCAGGGTCAGGATATGAAACCTTTTATCATCAGTGTGGTTGCCATCATGCTTATTGCCAGTGCCGCAAGTTTACCTTTCGTCCTGAACGCCGGTTTTGGCCAGGCACCGCAAGGGGTTGAAAAAAGTCAGATTGAACGCTCACCGAACTACCGTGACGGCGCGTTCCAGAACGCCTTGCCAACGCCTGGCTTTACCGGTGACAAAAATATGGTGATGGCGTGGTGGGAGTTTTTAACCGCCAAACGTGAAAATGCCCGTCCAACCCAGCCGCTGCCGATGGTCCCGACCGATCTCGCCAGCTTGCCGCTGGGGCAGGACACCATGATTTGGCTCGGCCATTCCTCATGGTATTTGCAGCTGTCTGGCAAGCGCATTCTGATTGACCCGGTATTCAGCAACTATGCCGCGCCGTTCTCTTTTCTGAATAAAGCGTTCCCCGGTGACTACCCGTGGCGCGCCGAGAACATGCCGGAGATAGACCTGCTGATTATCTCTCACGATCATTACGATCATCTCGACTACGCCACCATTAAGGGGCTGATGCCGAAGATCAAACGTGCCGTGGTGCCGCTGGGTGTAGGTTCTCACCTGCGTTACTGGGGGATGAAAGACGAGGTGATTAGCGAGGCCGACTGGCAGGAAAGCGTCACCATCAGCGATGCGCTGAGCGTGCACGTGCTGCCTGCGCGTCACTTCTCTGGCCGCGGTCTGAAGCGTAACCAGACGCTGTGGGCGAGCTTTATGTTTGTGACGCCTACACAGAACATTTATTACAGCGGCGACACCGGCTACGGCCCGCACTTTAAAGCGATTGGTGAGCAGTTTGGCCGCGTTGACGTTGCCATTATGGAAGACGGTCAGTACGACCAGGACTGGCGCTACATCCACATGATGCCGGAACAAACGGCGCAAGCGGCGGCAGACCTTAACGCCCAGCGCGTGCTGCCGGGACATGCCGGGCGCTTCGTGTTGGCAAAACATACCTGGGACGACCCGTACAAACGTCTGGTACAGGCCAGCAAAGATAAAGCGTATCGGCTGTTAACGCCGATGCAGGGCGAGCCGGTATGGCTTGCTGACTCAACACAAACATTCCGTGCCTGGTGGGAATAACCACCGGCTGTAGTTAAACGAGGGGGAAGGGGTGTATGACCGAATTAGCCACTCAGGTTGTCGACACACTGGTCGAATGGATTGACGATAATCTGCATCAGCCACTGCGCATTGATGAAATTGCCCGTCGGGCAGGGTACTCGAAATGGCATTTACAGCGCATTTTTCTGCAACATAAAGGGGAAAGTCTGGGGCGTTACATTCGCCACCGGAAGCTTCATCTGGCGGCAGATGAGCTATGTACGACCAATCAAAAGGTTTATGACATTTGTCTGAAGTATGGGTTTGATTCCCAGCAAACCTTTACCCGCATTTTTACCCGCACGTTTCATCAGTCGCCGGGTGCCTACCGCAAAGAGAATCATCGTCCGCAGACGCATTGATTCCGCCCCGGGGTCAGCGTAAACGCCTCGGCCGGGCTACAAAACAATCTCATGCCCCGTAGCCCGGCCGAGCGCAGCGACGCCGGGGAATCGCCGCATTCAATCCGCCAGCGAAAACCAGCGCCGCCACACATAGCGAATCACCAGATACTCAATCGTCCCCAGCGCCAGAAACCACACGCAAAACAGCACGGTGTAAAACTGACTTAGATCCATAAAATGGAAGGTCTCAACCATCTTCTGCGCCAGCGTCAGCCCTAGCGACGGTGCGGGCAGCAGCAGGCAGGAGAGGAACGCCAGCAATAAAATACCGGCGGCGGTCATCAGGGATTCGAGCGGATGCTTCATATCATGTTAATCTTTAGTTAAAGATATTATTGTCCGGTAATTTTTAATGGAACGCAATGTTTCTAATTAAACAGACCTTTTATCGAATAATTAAAATAAATAACCAGACCTACGATAATAATCGCATGCCGAGAAGTGAAATAATGTTCTGGTTTAAATTAAATATAGCTTTCGTAAATTAACGTCATGCTCATGATAATAATTTTACAAAAGTATAAGTACTATATCCAACCAGCGTGGCAATCACGATAGCCAGCGCGATGTACAGCGCCAGGCGGCGTCCTCTGTAGATTCCAAACATAATGACCTCGTTTAGATGGGGTTTAGGAACATTCTGTAATATTAATATTAGTAAATCAACTTAATGTCATTTTGAAATTTAAAAAGCAAAAAATATTTTGGCTTAATAAATATTTTTTTGCTCGTCGATATTATTCAATGACGTCGCCTTGGCCAGAAAGTGAATTCAGGCTTTCCGTTAGCAGGAATTTAAAAGGAAACCTATCATGTCGAAAATGATGAACAATAAAAACGTGCCGCACGCGGGCTATGACCCACATGAGCACGCCTACCAGCAGACCACCGAGCAGGTGCTGTCGCAGCTGAATAGCCAGCCTGACGGCCTGAGCATGGATGATGCGGCCGAGCGTCTGAACACCTATGGCCCGAACGCGCTGCCGGAGAAAAAGGGCAAGCCCGCGTGGCTGCGCTTTCTGGCACACTTCAACGACGTACTGATTTATGTCCTGTTGGCCGCGGCGGCGCTGACCGCCGTGATGGGGCACTGGGTCGATACCTTTGTCATTCTTGGCGTGACGGTGATTAACGCCCTGATTGGTCACATTCAGGAGAGCAATGCGGAGAAATCGCTGAAAAGCATCCGCAATATGCTGTCCAGCGACGCGCGAGCGATTCGCGGCGGTAGCCATAAGACGGTGGCAACCACCGAACTGGTGCCGGGCGATATCGTGGTACTGCGCGCGGGTGACCGAATTCCTGCGGACATGCGTCTGATTGAAGCGCACAACCTGCGCGTGGAAGAAGCGATTCTGACCGGTGAGTCCACCGTGGTGGATAAGCACACCGATGCGCTGCACGGTGAACTGCCGCTCGGTGACCGTACCAATATGGTGTTCTCCGGCACTACCGTCAGCGCCGGTGGCGGCGTAGGCGTGGTCGTGGCGACCGGACAGGAGACTGAACTGGGTCACATCAACCAGATGATGGCCGGTATCGAAAAGCACCGTACGCCGCTGCTGGTGCAGATGGACAAGCTCGGCAAAGCGATTTTCGCCATTATCCTGGCGATGATGGGCGCGCTGTTTGTCTTCAGCATGGCGCTGCGCGACATTCCTTTGGGTGAACTGCTGCTGTCGCTGATTAGCCTCGCGGTTGCCGCGGTACCTGAGGGTCTGCCAGCCATTATCTCGATTATCCTGTCGCTGGGTGTACAGGCGATGGCGCGCAAGCGTGCGATCATCCGCAAGCTGCCAACCGTCGAGACCCTGGGCGCGATGACCGTGGTCTGCTCGGATAAAACCGGCACTCTGACCATGAACGAAATGACCGTGAAGGCGATTATCACCGCCGACAGCTGCTACCGTGTGGACGGCAACAGCTACGAGCCGCACGGCAGCATTTACCTGGAAGGCAGCAACGAGCCGGTCAACGTACAGCCGTACACCGTGCTGGAGAAGTATCTACGTACCATCGACCTGTGTAATGACAGCCAGTTGATTCAGGACGCGCAGGGCCACTGGGGCATTACCGGCGGTCCAACCGAAGGCGCACTGAAGGTGCTGGCGGCCAAAGCCAACCTTGAGCCGCTGCGTACCCAGCTGATTGCCAAGATCCCGTTCGACTCGCAGTACAAGTACATGTCTACCCACTTCCAGTTGGATGACGAAGAAGTGGTGATGGTCACCGGTGCACCGGATGTGCTCTTTGCACTGTGCCAGCAGCAGCAGACCGCCCGTGGCGTTACGCCGTTCGAGCGTAGCTACTGGGAAGCAGAAATGGCGCGCTTTGCCAGCCAGGGGCTGCGCATGGTGGCAGCGGCCACTAAGCCAGCCGCGCCGGGGGCGAAAACCCTCGACCACAGCGACCTGCAGGAAGGTCTTATCTTCCTCGGCATTGCCGGGATGATGGACCCGCCGCGTCCGGAAGCGGTTGATGCGATTCATACCTGCCAGAATGCAGGGATCCGCGTGAAGATGATCACCGGCGATCACCCGCAGACCGCCATGAGCATTGGCCAGATGCTGGGGATCCGAAACAGCAGCGAAGCAATGACCGGCTACCAGCTGGAGCACATGGATGACGCCGAGCTGGCAAAAGCGGCGCTGGAGTACGACATTTTCGCGCGTACCAGCCCGGAGCATAAGCTGCGCCTGGTGAAAGCGTTGCAGGAGAACGGCGAAATCGTCGGCATGACCGGCGACGGCGTGAACGATGCGCCAGCGCTGCGTCAGGCAGATGTCGGTATCGCCATGGGTATTAAAGGCACCGAGGTGACCAAAGAGGCCGCCGACATGGTTCTGACCGATGACAACTTTGCGACCATCGCCAGTTCGGTGAAAGAAGGGCGTCGCGTATACGACAACCTGAAGAAGACGATTCTGTTCATTATGCCAACCAACCTGGCGCAGGGGCTGCTGATTATCATCGCCCTGCTGGCGGGCAATATCATCCCGCTCACCCCGGTGTTGATTCTGTGGATGAACATGGCGACCTCTGCCACGCTCTCCTTTGGCCTGGCGTTTGAAGCTGCTGAGCGTAACGTGATGAACCGTCCGCCGCGTAAAACCGGCCAGCACGTGATGGATGCCTTTGCCGTCTGGCGCGTCGCCTTCGTCGGTTCGATGATTGCCATTGCCGCCTTTATCCTTGAGGCCTGGCTGGCACCGCGCGGCCACAGCGCCGAGTTCGTGCGCACCGTGCTGTTACAGATGCTGGTAACCGCGCAGTGGGTCTACATGATTAACTGCCGCAGCAGCGACCGCTTCTCCCTGAACAGCGGTCTGCTGAAGAACAAAGGCATCTGGCTGGTAACCGGCGTGCTGCTTCTGCTCCAGATGGCGATTATCTACCTGCCGCTGATGCAGACGCTGTTCGGCACTGAAGCGCTGCCTCTGCGCTACTGGGGTATCACGCTGGTGATTGGCGTGGCGATGTTCCTGGTGGTTGAAGTGGAAAAACGTCTGACCCGCCGTTTCCGTAAAACCACATCGTAATTGATAAGCCCCTCTCCAGTCGGAGGGGGGCCTTGCCCTGCAAGGACTTCCCCATGAGAAAAACCTTCCGCCTCGCCCTGTTGGCCTGTGGCCTGGCCGCCTGCGCACCGGCCCTGGCTTCGGTACCGGTTCGTGTGATTACCGTTGAGCAGGCTCCACACGCCGCTGAGCGTCAGGTGCCGGGGCGCGTAGAGGCTATTCACGCCGTTGAAATTCGCGCCCGTACCGAAGGTGCCATCGTGAAGCGCCATTTCCAGGATGGACAGGAGGTCAATAAAGGTGACCTCTTGTTTACCCTCGATGACGCTCAACCCCGCGCGGCGTTAGCGCTGGCGCAGGCGGAGCTCAAAAGTGCGCAAGCCTCACTGCGTCAGGCACAGCAGTTGCTCTCGCGCTATCAGAGTCTGAACACCAGCCAGGCCATCAGCCGCAACGATGTTGATAACGCGCAGATGCAGCGCGACGTGGCGGCCGCTGCCGTTGAGCAGGCAAAAGCCCGGATTTCTGCACAGCAAATTACCCTCGATTACACCCGTATCACCGCGCCGGTTAGCGGGCGCATGGGCCATAGCGCGTTTCACGTCGGTACGCTGGTTAACCCAGCCAGCGGCGTGCTGGCAGACGTGGTGCAGTTGGATCCTATCCGCGTGAGCTTCGCGCTGGATGAGTCGGCGTTCTACACCAAAGCCGGGCAGCATGCGGATATCCGTGCGCTGAAGGCGGCGTGGCTGGCGCAAATTACCCTCGATGGCCAGCGTGAAGATGGTGTCCTGACCTCGGTCGACAATCGTATTGATGCCCGCACCGCCAGCGTGACGATACGCGCGGAGTTTGCTAACCCGCAGCATCGATTGCTGCCGGGCGGTAACGTTTCGGTCACCCTGCGCCAGCAGGAAGCCGCCGAACGGGTGATGATCCCAGCGGCAGCGGTACAGCAGGACGCGCAGGGCTACTTTAGCTGGGTCGTGACGCCAGAGAACAAGGCCGGGCAGCGTCGTTTGTCGCTGGATGGCCAACAAGGACAAACCTTTGCGGTCGCGCAGGGGTTAACAGCGGGTGAGCGTGTTGTCACCGAAGGCGCCCAGCGTCTGACCGACGGTGCCACCGTCACGCTGCTGAATTAAGTAAGGAGAGAGCATGCTGACGTTCTTTATTCGTCGCCCGCGTTTCGCGATGGTGATTGCGCTGCTGATGACCTTTGTTGGCGCGGTGGCGCTAAAGCTCATTCCGGTGGAGCAGTACCCGCAAATCACTCCGCCGGTGGTTAACGTCAGCGCCAGTTGGCCGGGCGCCAGCGCGCAGGATGTGGCGGAAGCCATTGCCGCGCCGCTGGAAACGCAGCTGAACGGCGTTGACCATATGCTCTATATGGAGTCGACCAGCTCAGACGACGGTGGCTACAGCCTGAACCTGACCTTCGCCGCCGGAACCGACCCGGACATGGCGGCGATTGATGTGCAAAACCGCGTCTCCCAGGCGGTCGCGCAGCTACCAACCGAAGCGCAGCAAAACGGTGTGCAGGTGCGTAAACGCGCCAGCAACCTGCTCATGGGGGTTAGCCTCTATTCCCCAAAAGGCTCGCTCTCCTCCTTACAGATAAGCAATTACGCCAGTACTCAGGTGCGTGAAGCGCTGGCGCGTCTGCCGGGCGTCGGTCAGGTGCAGATGTTTGGCGCGCGCGATTACAGCATGCGCATCTGGCTGCGTCCGGATCGCATGAACGCGATGAATATCACCAGTGAAGATATCGCCCAGGCGCTCAATGAGCAGCACGTGCAGGGGGCATCCGGGCAAATCGGTACACCGCCGGTATTTAATGGCCAGCAGCAGACGCTGACCATTAATGGGTTGGGGCGTTTGACCGACGCCGACGAGTTCCGCCGCATCGTGGTGCGTAGCGGTGAGCAGGGCCAACTGGTGCGATTGTCTGACGTGGCAACCATTGAGCTTGGCGCGCGCAGCTATAGCTCCAGCGCTCAGCTTAACGGCGTGGAGTCGGCGTATATGGGGATTTACCCCACGCCAACCGCCAATGCGTTACAGGTAGCAAAGGTGGTGCAGGATGAACTGACCCGTTTGCAAAGCCGCTTCCCGGCGGATCTGATGTGGGAAGTGAAGTTTGACACCACCCGCTTTGTGGCGGCGACGATTAAAGAGATTGGTACCTCGCTGGCGCTGACGCTGCTGGCGGTTGTGGCGGTGGTTTCCCTGTTCCTGCAAAGCCTGCGCGCCACGCTGATTGTGGCGCTGGCGATCCCGGTGTCGCTGGTGGGGACGTTTGCCGTGCTCTACCTGCTGGGTTACAGCGCCAACACGCTCAGCCTGTTCGCGATTATTCTGGCGCTGACCATGGTGGTGGATGACGCCATTGTGGTGGTGGAAAGCGTCGAAGGGCACATGGCGGAAGGGATGAACCGCCTGGAAGCTACCGGGCTGGCGCTGCGCCAGATTGCCGGGCCGGTGATTGCCACCACGCTGGTGCTGCTGGCGGTGTTTGTGCCGGTGGCAATGCTGCCGGGTATTGTCGGTGAGCTGTATCGCCAGTTTGCGGTGACGCTCTCCACGGCGGTCACGCTCTCCAGCATTGTGGCGCTGACGCTGACCCCAGCGCTGTGCGCGCTGCTGCTGCGTCCTCGTCTCAAGCAGCCCGCCCGTTTCTTTCAGTGGTTTAACCTCGGGCTGAACGCCACCCGCGACGGCTACGGCAAGCTGGTGGCGTGGATGAACCGTCGTCCACTGGTGGCGGTAGCGGGCACCTTGCTTGCTGCGCTGCTGGTGGCGTTCAGCTTTACCAGCATGCCGAAAGGCTTCCTGCCGCAGGAAGATCAGGGATACGTGTTTGCCAACGTTCAACTGCC
This sequence comes from uncultured Kluyvera sp., assembly GCF_902485085.1. NCBI lineage: Bacteria > Pseudomonadati > Pseudomonadota > Gammaproteobacteria > Enterobacterales > Enterobacteriaceae > Kluyvera > uncultured Kluyvera sp. The sequence continues at coordinate 6,408 of NZ_CABTJS010000028.1, read as the reverse complement.
AGAGTCTGCTTCGCTTGAGCGAACCGAAGCGGTGATGGCGAAGGCGCGCGAGTTGTTGGGCGCGCATCCGGCGGTAGAGGATGTGATTCAGGTGTCTGGCTTTAGCATTCTGAGCGGCACCAGCGCCTCAAACGGCGGCTTTATCTCGCTGATGTTGAAAGACTGGTCGCAGCGTGCACCTTTGGAGACGGTGATGGGCGAGCTTCAGCATCAGTTGATGGCGATGCCGGAAGCCAACATTATGCTGTTTGCGCCGCCAACGCTTCCGGGCCTTGGCAGCGCTGCGGGCTTCGACCTGCGTATTCTGGCGCAGGCCGGGCAAACGCCAGCCGAACTGGAGCAGGTGACGCGCGCCATTCTGATGAAGGCCAACCAGCATCCGCAGCTTAGCCGTGTGTTCACCACCTGGAGCAGTAACGTTCCGCAGTTGACCTTAACCGTTGACCGCGACCAGGCCGCCAGGCTGGACGTGCCGGTTTCTCGCATCTTTAACAGCCTGCAAACGGCCTTTGGCGGCGCGCGCGCTGGCGACTTTAGTATCAACAACCGCGTCTACCACGTGGTGATGCAAAACGAGATGCAGTGGCGTGAGCGCGCCGAGCAAATCAGCGAACTGTTTGTGCGCAGTAACCAGGGCGAGCGGGTTCGCCTGAGCAACCTGGTCACCGTAACGCCAACCGTCGGTGCGCCGTTTATTCAGCAGTTCAATCAGTTCCCGTCGGTATCGGTCAGCGGTTCGGCAGCGGAAGGGGTCAGCAGCCGTACGGCGATGACCGAGATGGAGAACCTGCTCAAGGCGAACCTGCCGGAGGGCTACGACTACGCCTGGAGCGGGCTCTCCTGGCAGGAGCAGCAGACCGGCAACCAGGCGGTGTGGATTGTGCTGGCGGCGGTAGCGATGGCGTGGCTGTTCCTCGTGGCACAGTATGAAAGCTGGACGCTACCGGCGAGCGTCATGCTGTCGGTGCTGTTCGCCATCGGTGGTGCGCTGCTGTGGCTATGGACGGCGGGCTATGCCAACGACGTGTACGTGCAGATTGGCCTGGTGCTACTTATCGCGCTGGCGGCGAAAAACGCGATATTGATTGTCGAATTCGCTCGCGAGCGCAGGCAGTCCGGGCTCTCTATCGTCGAGGCCGCGCGCGAGGGGGCGACCCGTCGCTTCCGCGCGGTGATGATGACCGCGGTGTCGTTTATTATCGGTATCATGCCGATGATGTTCTCCACCGGGGCCGGGGCGCAGAGCCGCCGGATAATTGGCACCACGGTGTTCAGCGGCATGCTGGTGGCGACGGTGATTGGCATCCTGTTTATCCCGTCGCTCTACGTGCTGTTCCAGCGCCTGCGCGAGTGGGCGCACCGCAAGGCGGGCTAACCCATCTGCGCCAGTTGGCTTCGCAGCACGTCCACCCCCGGCGCAATGGCGTCGGGGTTAATGGCGTGAAAGCCCATACGGAAGAAATTGTCCGGCGGCGCCGCATCAAGAAAATGCCGTGCGCCGGGCTCAATCAACACCCCGGTATGGGCGGCGCGCCAGGTGAGCTGCTGAGTGCTGATGTTTGCGGGCGTGCGTAGCCAGAAGGCGTTGGCGTGTTCGCAGCCTGGCAGCGGCTGGCACTCCGGCAGCAGCGTCGTCAGCGCGGTATGCAGCCTGTCCCAGCGCCGGGCGGAGTCATCGCGGTAGCGCCGCAGGTGCGTCTCGTAATGACCCTGAGCGAGAAAATGCGCCATCTGGTACTGAATGTTGGTCGGCGGATGGCGGTAAACCAGCCGACGCAGGGCGCGGGCTTCATCAATCAGATCCGGGTCGGCGACCATAAATCCTAAACGCAGCCCCGGCGACAGCGCTTTTGACAGGCTGCTGACGTAAATCACCCTCCCGCTGCGGTCGCTGGCCTTCAACGCGGGCAGCGGATTGGCCTGGAAGTTACTCTCCGAATCGTAATCATCCTCAATAATCACCGCGTCATGCTGCGCGGCGTGCGCCAGTAGCTGGCTACGTCTGGTCTTGCTCATGGTGACGCCGGTCGGCACCTGGTGGCCTGGCGTCACGTAGTAGTAGTCGCAGGGTGTGTCGCTGAGCACAATCCCTTCTTCATCCACCGGGTGCGGCACGATGTCGCTGTCACCGAGCAGAAAGGTATTTATCGCCTCGCGAAAACCGGGGTTCTCCACGCCCACTCGGGTCTGGCGCGACATCAGCAGTCGGGTGAGCAGGTAGAGCGCATTCTGCGAGCCGAGGGTAATCAGAATTTCATCCGGCGCGGCAACGATGCCGCGTTTGGGCAACACGCGGGTGCGGATTTGCTCAATCAGCATCGGTACATCCTGGTCGATATGGTCGACAACCCACGCCGGGTCGCGCATGCCGCCGTGCAGCCAGTTTGCCGCCGACCGCCAGCTGGCCAGCGGAAACTGACGGGTATCGGGCTGGCCATAGATAAACGGATAGCGGTAGTTCATCCAGCCGGCAGGCTTGAGGATAGACTCCTGCTGGCTGGGAGTGATGTTGAGTCGTTTGCCCCACGATGGTGCAGAATCGCCGCTGGCGGGTGCAGGCGCGGCGGCAGAAAGGCGCGGCGCGTGGTAGTCCGGATGCAGGTAATACCCGCTGCGCGGACGGCTGACCAGATAGCCTTCGTTGACCAGGCTTTCAAACACCAGCGCGGTGGTATTGCGCGAAACCTGAAGCTGCTGCGCCAGCTGTCGACACGACGGCAGCGGCGTATCGACGGCGAAAATGCCGCCGAGAATGGCGTTGACCAGCGATTCGCGAACCTGCTCCTGCAACCCGCGCTGGTGGTCAAAATCCACGTGCAATAAGTGCCGAATCATACGCTGCTCCTTCGAATATCCGCTTTCCCTGAGTGCAGCAATTTCTGTACCAGGCTGAAATCGTCTGACACAAGCGCGTGCGAAAACTGGCTCTATTCAGAATGCAAAAAGTCTCCCTACAGTAAAAACGTCGCCAGCCATCGTTAAAAAATGCGTCTGTCGGCACACATCTTGCAACGGTTCCAGAGCGTCTGGAATAAACGTGTTCGGCATATTTGAGTAGGGGTCAAACGATGAAAAAAACGATGGGTTCGTATTATCTGGCCGCCGTGATGGCAATGACCTTTTCATTACAGGTCGCCGCCGCTGATTTGCCAGAAATTGAAAAGTCCGGGACCTTAAAAGTGGCAACCGAGGATGACTACGCGCCGTTTAACTTTATGAATAACGGCAATGCCGATGGGTTTAACAAAGATATGCTGGCAGCGCTGCGCGAGTACGCCAAATTCAACGTCACGCAAAGTATTCTGCCGTGGACCGGGTTATTAGCAGCGGTCTCCACCGGACAGTACGATATGGCATTAACCGGTGCCGTTGTCACCGATGAACGCCTCAACGTGTTTAATTTCACCCCGCCGTGGGCTTCTGCGCAGCATTATTTTGTGAAGCGTGCGGGCGATAACTCATTAAATACCATTGCCGATCTCAGCGGTAAAAAAGTCGGCCTCCAGGCAGGCAGCGCGCTATTAGCCCGCCTGCCGGAGCTGAAAGCGATGATTGAAAAAACCGGCGGCAAGCTCGGCCCGGTTGTGGAATACCCTTCTTACCCGGAAGCCTACGCCGATTTAGCCAATAAACGTCTCGACTACGTGATTAACGTGGTGATTTCCGTGAACGACCTGGTAAAAGCCAAGCCGAAGGTCTTCGCCAAGGGGTTGCCGGTCTCCGGCCCGGGCTATATGGCCTGGCCAATTCCGAAAAACTCGCCGGAGCTGCTGGCGTACATGACCAAATTTATCAACCACATGCGTGAAACCGGCAAGCTCGCTGAGCTGCAGAAAAAATGGTTTGGCGAAACCTATGATGACCTGCCAACCGAACCTATCACCAGCGCCGCGCAGTTCCACAAGCTCGCCGGCCAGTAAAGCGTTGCCCGGCCGAGCCACGCGACGCCGGGAGCTATACCCCGATTAACCTCAGGAGGGCACCATGGACGCAATAGCATGGCAGTTACTGATCGAAGGCGCATGGACGACCCTCTGGATTTCGGCCATCGCCATCGCCTTTGGGGTGGTGATAGGACTGATTATCGCCTTTGTGCGCATGATGAAAATCCCGGTCATCGACCAGATTCTGGTTATCTATATCAGCCTTGCCCGCGCCACGCCGCTGGTGACGCTGGTGCTGTTTCTCTTTTTATCGCTGCCGACGGTGGGCATTAACCTCGACAAAACGGTGGCAGCTATTGTCGCGCTGACCCTCAATACCTCGGCGTTTAATGCCGAAATCTGGCGCAACGCCTTTCGCACCTTCCCGCGTGAACAGCGCGAAGCGGCAGAGTCGGTAGGGATGCGCCGCTGGCCCTATTTCCGCTACATCATGCTGCCGCAAATGTGGCTGGAGAGCCTGCCTGCGCTGGTGAACGAAATGTCCTTTTTGATTAAGGGCAGCCCGGCGATTGCGGTGATAGGCGTGGTGGATCTCACCCGCGTCACCAACCGCATCGCCTCCGTCACCTATGAACCGCTGTCACCCATCCTGGCCGCCGGTCTGCTGTACGTGGTGATTATTGGTCTGCTGCTCAAGCTTCAGAGCCTGGCGGAACGCAAAGCAAAACGACTGGCGCGATAAGCCTCGGGAGGACACATGAACCAATGGGCCATTATCTGGGCCGAGCACGACAATTTTATTGCCGGCCTGCTGGCGACGCTTGAACTGTTTATTACTGCCGCCGTATGTGGGTTGTTGATTGGCACGCTGCTGTGCTATTTCACCGAATACCAGAAGCGGGTGCTGAATAACGTTATTGTTGGGTTTGTGAACCTGATGCGGGCGATTCCGTTTTTGATTCTGGCTTATTTACTGTATTACGGATTGCCGGAGCTGGGCATTAGCCTGGACGCATGGACGGCGGGGCTGGTGGCGTTAATTATCTACCACGGTGCCTATTTCTTTGAGATTCTCCGCAGCCAGCGTCGGGTATTCTCCAACGGCTATATTGAAGCCGCTGTGGTGCAGGGTTTCTCCCGCTACACCATTTTTCGCCGCATCGTTCTGCCGAATATTTTCTCCTCTGCGCTGCCGCTTTTGGGCAATCAGCTGATTATCTGCCTGAAGGACACCGCGTTTCTCAGCATTATTACCGTACAGGAAATTACCGCCGCCGCGAACAGCGTGCAGGCAACCTATTTTATTCCGTTTAACGCCTTTATTGTCGCCATTGCGCTGTATTGGGCTATCAGCATCGTGCTCGAACTGCTGGTGAAACGGTTGAGTGTTTATAGCGCTAAAAGAGGAATGAGCCATGTCTGATACCACGGCGGTAAGCGTCAAAAATGTCTCCAAGCAGTTTGATAACGTCGAGGTGCTGCGCGATATCAATCTGACGGTGGAAAAGGGGACGGTGGTTAGCATTCTCGGTTCGTCCGGTTCGGGAAAATCGACGCTGCTGCGCTGCATGAACTGGCTGGAGCAGCCCGACCGCGGCGAAATCCGTATCGGTGGGCAGCGCATTGGCGTTGATGACCACTCCGGAAAAAGTATGTCGCACCGCGAGCTGTCGAAGATTCGCGAGCGGGTAGGGATGGTGTTCCAGAGCTTCAACCTGTGGCCGCACCTGACGGTGCTGCAAAACGTGATGGAAGCATTGCTGCATGTAAAAGGCATGAAGCGCGATGAGGCGCGGCAGATTGCGCATCAGCAGTTGGAGAAGGTGGGGATGGAGCACAAAGCAGAGGCTTACCCGATAACTCTCTCCGGTGGGCAAAAGCAGCGGGTGGCGATTGCCCGTTCGCTGGCGATGTCGCCGGAGGTGCTGCTGTTTGACGAGCCGACTTCGGCGCTCGACCCGGAGCGCGTGAACGAGGTGCTAAGCGTGATGAAGTCGCTGGCTGCGGAGGGCTACACCATGGTGGTGGTGACGCACGAGATGGAGTTTGCCCGCCAGGTGTCGAACGAAGTGGTGTTTCTGGAGAAGGGAATTTTGATTGAGAAAGCGCCGCCGGAGGTTTTCTTTACGGCGCCGAAGTCGGAGCGGGTGAGGCAGTTTTTGCAAAGTAGTCGTTAGTTCAAACAACGTGGGCGGCTCTCCTGGTTTTCTCCCTAGAAGCAGTCTCTTTTACATAAACTCCAGGGGAAAGCTGAATATATGCCAGTGTGGTGAAGGGTTCCGTTCACTTTACGCTGGGTAGAATATGAGGACTTTTCACCGGTGAACGTGTTAAGGGGGATAACCGCATCCCCCTTAACAATCCCCGCGGCCCCGCAGGGAAATCGGTGCTTCGCACTACGCTCGCCTACGAATTCCAGCCTGCGGCACGGCGAAACTCGACATCCCTGTCTCGGTTCGCCTCAGTCCGCCATCCATGGCGTCCTGACCTTGTCTTCCATTCTTCGGCTCGCCGATTTCCAGCG